>JAHWKB010000262.1 GCA_019348115.1 Actinomycetota bacterium
CCTGCTCATCCCTCCCGTCCGTTCGGACGGCCTGCGGTCGTCGCCGGTCCGACGGGCGTACCATCGCCGCCACATCCCGTGTCCTGCCCACCCCGGAGCTCCGGTGGCGATCAAGTCCAACTTCAGCCACGTCGTCGAGCTCGTGGTCTCGCCGTTCGGTCGGGGCCTCGCGGCCATGGGCCTGACCGCGAACATGCTGACGACCCTCGGGATCGTCCTCACCGGGGTGGCCGCCTGGCAGGTGGTGGTCGGCAACCCCGTGGCCGCCGGCTGGTTCCTCGTCGCCGGCGGGCTCATGGACACCTTCGACGGCGCCGTGGCACGGGCGACGTCGGCGAGCACCCCCTTCGGGGGCTTCTACGACTCGGTCAGCGACCGCGTCTCCGACGGCATCATCCTGGCCGCGATGTCGTGGTGGCTGCGCGACTCACCGCGGCTGTTCGCGCTCGCGGCCGTCGCGCTCGTCGCCGCGCAGGTCACGAGCTACGTACGGGCCCGGGCCGAGGCCATCGACCTCACCTGCTCGATCGGCATCATGGAGCGCGCGGAGCGGGCGATCCTGCTCATGGCCGCGCTCGTGTTCCACCGCTGGCTCCTCGAGCCGATCCTCTGGGTGCTCGCGGTCGGGGGAGCGGTCACGATCATCCAGCGCGTCCACCACGTCTGGTGCCAGATCGACCGCGACATCCCCGACGAGCTCATGGCCTACACCGGCGGCGACCGCGCCTGGAACCGCGCCTTCACGGCGGCGGCCCGCGGCTTCTTCGGACCGCAGAACTTCGACCGCGCCTACGACGAGCTCGCGTCCTCGGCGCCCCGGGGCGACGCGTGAAGCTGACGGCCTCGCTCGAGGACCTCCCGCCGGCGCCCCCCGAGACCCTCCGGCAGCGCGCCGTCTACCTCCAGTACCGCACCGTGTGGGAGGCGGCGGCACGGCTGCCGAGGCCGGTCGCCGACCGCGTGCCGGACCGGGTGGGGCCCGTCTGGTACCGGCTGGCCTCCGACCAGCAGCGCGACCAGGTCCGCCGCAACCTCAGCCGGGTGACGGGGCACGCCGTGGGCTCCGACGAGCTCGAGGCGGTCGTCCGCGCCGCCTACGTCTCGTACGCCCGTTACTGGCTCGACTCGTTCCGCCTCCACACGATGTCCCCGGAGGACGTGCTGGCGCGGTCGACCGGCGAGGGGCTCGACCACATCGACCGCATCCGTGACTCGGGGCAGGGTGGGATCCTGGCGACGGCCCACATCGGCTCGTGGGACATCGGGGCGTTCTTCACGTCCCAGCGGCGCTGGGGCATGACCGTCGTCGCCGAGGTCGTCGAGCCACGCCGGTTGTTCGAACGCTTCGTCGCGCTGCGGCAGCGGGCCGGCATCGACGTCATCCCGCTCGTGCGCGGGGGCGACATGATCGACCGCCTCGTCGGCGTCGTCGAGCGCGGCGGGCTCGCCACGCTCCTCGCCGACCGCGACCTCACGAAGAAGGGACCGATCGTCGAGTTCTTCGGCGAGCCCTGTCGCCTCCCACCGGGGACGGCGGCGCTGGCCCGTCGGACCGGTCGTCCCGTCGTCGTCGGCGGGTTCCTCACGAGCGGCACCGGGTTCCACGGCGCGGTGCAGCCGCCCGTGGACATCAGCGGACTCTCGGTCCAGGACGGGACGCAGGTCGTCGCCCACGAGCTCGAGAAGCTCATCGGGCGCTCCCCCGAGCAGTGGCACGTGTTCGTCCGCAACTGGCTCGCCGACCGCGAGCCCGGGCATCCCGCACTGGAGCAGCACTAGGTGCGCGTGGTCCTCGTCTCGCCGTACGACCTGGACGTCCCCGGCGGCGTCCAGTCCCACGTCGCGCACCTCGCCGCGGAGCTCCGGCGCGGCGGCGACGAGGTCCGGATCGTGGCGCCCGGCGGACGCGACCGCGGCGGCCGGGTCGCGGTCGGCGGCTCCGTCCGGATCCCGTTCAACGACTCGGTCGCTCCCATCGCCCTCGACCCACGGGCCGTCCGTCGCACCCGCGAGGCGATCTCCTCGTTCGCGCCCGACGTCGTGCACGTCCACGAGCCCGCCGTCCCTCTGGTCGCGCTCACGGCGAGCCTCGGGACCGACGTCCCGACCGTCGGCACCTACCACGCGTGGTCGGAGCGCGACCGTGCCTACCGGTCGGCCCGGCCGGCGCTGCGGCGGGTGGCGCGCCGGCTCGACGTCCGGGTCGCGGTCAGCCAGGCAGCGTGCGAGTACCACAGCCGCGCGCTCGGGCTGTCGGAGCGCGACTTCCGCATCATCCCGAACGCGGTCGACGTCGAACGCTTCGCCTCCGCGTCGCCGATCCCGGGACACGCCCCGCCGACCCTGCTGTTCGTGGGGCGCCTCGAGCGGCGCAAGGGCCTCGAGCAGCTCCTCCGCGCGCTCCTGCTCCTCAAGCCGGACCGGCCCGACGTGCGGGTGCTCGTCGTCGGGGAGGGGCCGGAGCGGGACCGCTGCCAGGCGATGATCCCGGCACGGCTGCGCTCGGACGTGGTGTTCCTCGGACGGGTCGACGCCGACGACCTGCCGCGCTTCTACCGGAGTGCCGACCTCTTCGTGTCGCCGGCGCTCGGCGGGGAGTCGTTCGGCATCGTCCTCCTCGAGGCGATGGCCGCAGGGACCCCGGTCGTCGCGTCCGACATCCCCGGCTACCGCTCCGTCCTGCGCCACGAGCTCCACGGCCGCCTGGTCCCGCCGGGTGACCCCCGCGCGCTCGCGGACGCCATCGCCACGCTCCTCGACAACCCCGCCCTGCGCGAGGCCATGGGCCGCGAGGCGCAGGTGGCGGCCCGGGACTACGACTGGGCCGCCGTGACCGCGCGGCTGCGCTCGCTGTACGGCCAGATCGCTGGCTGAGTCCCGGCGTCCGAGGACCCCGGCGGAGTAGGCTCGACCGCACCCCTCCGGAAGGTGTGGACCGTGGTCCCGGCTCTGATCGCGCTCGGCGTCGTCGCGCTCCTCGTCGTGGCGGTCGTGTCGATCTACAACCGGCTCGTGGCGCTGCGGAACCGCGCCGAGGAGCGCTGGGCCCAGATCGACGTCCAGCTCACGCGCCGGCACGACCTCATCCCCAACGTCGTCGAGACCGTCAAGGGCTACGCCGGCCACGAGCGTGAGGTCCTGACGTCCGTGACCGAGGCCAGGGCGGCGGCCGTGTCGGCCGGCTCGGTCGGGGCGCAGGCCCAGGCCGAGGGGATGCTGACCTCCGCCCTCCGGAGCCTGTTCGCCGTCGCCGAGGCCTACCCGGACCTCGAGGCGGACGCGAACTTCCGTGAGCTGCAGACCGAGCTCGCCCGCACCGAGGACCTCCTGGCCGGCGCCCGCCAGAGCTACAACGACGCCGTCCGCGAGTACGACAC
>JAHWKB010000263.1 GCA_019348115.1 Actinomycetota bacterium
TCAGCATGATCTCGAACGCGACGAACAGGTTGAACAGGTCGGCGGTCACGAACGAGGCGTTCACGCCGGCGGCCAGCACGAGGTAGACGGGGTGGAAGTAGGGCGCGTCGTCGCGCGTCGTCGGGCTCCCGACCGCGTAGACGAGGACGGCCAGGAGCATCAGCGCCGAGACGACGAGCATCAGCCCCGAGAAGAGGTCGGCCGCCAGGACGATGCCGAGGGGCGCCCCCCACCCGCCGACCTCGGAGGTCAGGATCCCGCTGTCCGAGACCCGGGCCAGGGTCGCGGTGGTCACGCCGAGCGTGACGATGAGGACGGCGATCCCGAGCACGCGCTGCACGCCCGGACGACGGTTCGCCGTCAGGGACAGTGCGCCGGCGAGGAGGGGCAGGACGACCGGGAGGCTCACGAGGGCGCTGTCCATCAGCTCCCCCCGTCCGTGTCGGCGCCGTCCGGCCGCGTGCCGTCCTCCAGCGTCGCGGCCTCACGGACCTCGGCGCGTCGCCGCTCCGCGTCGAGCCGGGCGCGCGCGGAGGCGATGCGGCGGTCCTCGATGTCGTCCTCGACGATGTCGTCCTCGCGGTGGAGCCAGCTGCGGTAGGCGAGCGCGAGGAGCAGCGCCGAGACCCCGAACGTGATGACGATCGCGGTGAGCGCCAGCGCCTGCGGGAGGGGGTCGGCGGTGACCGAGGGATCGGCGCCCGCGATCGGCACCCCACCGGCGCGTCCGCCGGCGTTCAGGAGGAGCAGGTTGGCGCCGTGCCCGAGCGCGGCGATCCCGATCACGATGCCCGACAGGCTCCGCTGCAGGATCAGGTAGGCGCCGACCCCGTAGAGGACCGCGACCGTGAGGGCGAGCACGAAGGTCATCGCTCGGCCTCCGCGCCGAGGGAGCGGAGGATCACGAGTCCGAGACCGACGACGACGAGGTAGACGCCGATGTCGAACGGCAGGGCAGAGGTCGCGTGGATCTCGCCCAGGAGCGGCACCACGAGGTCGACCTTCACGCTCTTCAGGAAGACGTCGCCCCACAGCCAGCCGCCGACACCGGTGAGGCCGGCCAGGAACAGACCCCCGCCGAGGAGGTGACGCGGCGCCACCCGGGCCACGCTGTCGATCCGGGGCGTGCCGCCGGCGACGTACCGGAGGACGAGCGCGGCGGCGGTGACGAGGCCGCCGACGAACCCGCCGCCCGGCGAGTTGTGCCCGGCGAACAGCAGGAAGAGCGAGAAGACGACCGCGGTGCGGAAGATCGTCTCGAGCACCGTGTCGAGGATCAGGGAGGACCGCGGGCTCATGCCCCCGTCCTCTCGACCGGCGGCGGATCGTCCTCGCCGTGGGCCGCCTCCCGGCCCGCCTCGGCCTCCGGCACGACCGGCGCGCCGAGGGGCCGCACGAGCGCCGAGATCCCGATGGCCGCGACGACCAGGACGGTGATCTCGCCGAGCGTGTCGAAGCCGCGGAAGTCGGTGAGGATGACGTTCACGACGTTGCGCCCGCCACCGTCCGGGAGCGCGCGGGCGAGGAACTCGGCCGCCGGCGTCTCGTTCGTGCGCGCCCCCGCGGCCCACAGCGAGAACGCGCCGAAGAACGTCCCGACCCCCGCCGCGACGAGGATCCGGAGCTGGCGACCCGGTCGCCACGCGATCCGCTCGAAGCGCTCGGGCAGGCGCCGGAGCACCACGACGAACATCGCCAGGGCCAGCGTCTCGATCAGCATCTGCGTCAGGGCCAGGTCGGGCGCGCCCTGGATGACGAAGAGGACCGCCACGCCGAACCCGACGCCACCGAGGAGGAGCACGGCGCCGAGCCGGCGTCGGACCCGGGTGAGCGCCAGCGCCGTCCCCATGACGAGGAAGGCGGCGACGACCTGCATGGCCGAGTCGGCGAACACCAGACCGTCGGGGACCTCGAAGCCACGGACGAGCAGCACGCCCGGGAGCAGCAGCAGCGTGACGAGGACCACGCCGGCGTAGTAGGGCAGCGACCCCGGCTGCACGATCGTCGTCACGCGGTCGGCGGTGCGGTTGAGGCCCACGAGCGAGCGGCGGTAGACGTCGGTGGCGTCGGGGACGCGGCCCGTGAACGCGGCCAGCCGCTCGACAACGTCGGGGAGGCGGTAGACGAGGTAGCCGAGACCGAGGGCGAGGAGGGACAGGAACAGCGGCGGGCCGAGCCCGTGCCACAGGGCGAGGTGGCGCTCGGCGGCGTCCGGGTGGAGCGCACCGGCGGCGCTCCCGACGAGCGGATCGACCGGCGCGACCCACAGCCCGAACACGACGGTCAGGATCGTGAGCAGGACGGCCGGCGCGACGAACGACGCGGGCGGACGGACGACCCTCGCGGGCTCGATCGGCTCCGGGCCGAGGGTTCCGACATCCTTCGTGGCGAACGCGCCCCAGATCAGACGGAGGCCGTACGCGGTGGTGAGGACGGCGCCCACCACGATGGCCACCACCACGACGCCACCCCACAGCCCGGCGTGCAGCGCGCTCTCGAGGGCGGCTTCCTTGGAGATGAAGCCGAGCAGGGGGAACACCCCCGCCATCGAGGCCACGGCCACCACGGTCGCGACCGCGGTGACGGGGAGCCGGCGGGCGAGCCCGTGCAGCCGGCGCATGTCGCGCGTCCCGGTCTGGTGGTCGACGATGCCGGCGGCGAGGAAGAGCGTGGCCTTGAACAGCGCGTGGGCGAGGAGCATCGCGACGCCGGCGTGGATCGACTCCTCGTCGCCGGTGCCGAAGAGCAGGACGAGCAGCCCGAGCTGCGAGACCGTCCCGTAGGCGAGGAGCGACTTGAGGTCGACCGCCTGCAGCGCACGCCATCCGCCGACCAGCATCGACAGCGTGCCGATCGTCACGACGCCTGGGACGAACCACCCGACCGTGCCGGCGTACGGCTCGGCGAAGCGGGCGATGACGTAGATGCCGGCCTTCACCATGGTCGCTGAGTGCAGGTACGCCGAGACCGGGGTCGGCGCCGCCATCGCACCCGGCAGCCAGAAGTGGAACGGGAACTGCGCCGACTTCGTCACCGCCCCGAGGAGCACGAGACCGAGCCCGACCTGTGCCGCGAGATCGGTCGGGGGCGCGGCCACGATCGCGGAGAGCGAGTACGTCCCGGCCGACTGCGCGAGCAGCACCACGCCGGCGAGGAGGGCGAGCCCGCCCGCGCCCGTCACGAGGAGGGCCTGCAGCGCCGACGCGCGTGCGGTGGGCTTGTCGTCCTGGAACCCGATGAGGAGGTAGGACGAGATCGACGTCAGCTCCCAGGCCACGAACAGCCCGATGACGTTGTCCGTCGACACCAGGAGCAGCATCGCCCCGGCGAAGACGAGCAGCATCGCGTCGAAGCGGCCGAGGTCGT
>JAHWKB010000070.1 GCA_019348115.1 Actinomycetota bacterium
TCGCCGTCGATCCAGCCCCGGTCGGCGGCGGCCTTGACCATCGCGTACTCCCCGGACACGTGGTACGCGGCGACCGGGAGGTCGAAGGCGTCCCGGACGTCGGAGATGACGTCGAGGTACGCGAGCGCGGGCTTGACCATCAGCGCGTCGGCGCCCTCGACGACGTCGAGAGCCACCTCGCGCATCGCCTCGCGGCGGTTCGCGGGGTCCATCTGGTAGCTGGCGCGGTCGCCGAAGGACATCGTCGACTCGGCGGCCTCGCGGAAGGGGCCGTAGTAGCCCGAGGCGTACTTCGCGGCGTACGCGACGATGCCGCGGTCCTCGAAGCCGGCGTCGTCGAGCCCGGCCCGGATGGCGGCGACCTGGCCGTCCATCATCCCGCTCGGTGCGAGGAGGTCGCAGCCCGCCTCGGCGTAGGCGACGGACTCCCGGACGTAGCCCTCGACGGCGGCGTCGTTGACGACGGTGCCGGTGTCGTCGAGCGGCCCGCAGTGGCCGTGGTCGGTGTACTCGCACGAGCACACGTCGGCCCAGATGACCACGTCGTCGCCGAGGTCGTCGCGGATGGCGCGGGTCGCGACGGGCACCGGCCCGTCCGGGTCCCACCCGCCGGACCCCACGGCGTCCTTGGCCGCCGGTATGCCGAAGAGGATGAAGCTCGAGACCCCGAGGGCGTGGGCCCGCCGGACCTCGGCCCGCAGGGATGCGACGGAGTGCTGGAGGACGCCCGGCATCGACCCGACGGGCTGCGGCTCGTCGAGTCCCTCCTTGACGAACAGCGGGAGCACGAAGTCGGCCGCGTCGAGCCGCGTCTCGGCGAACGCGCGCCGCAGCGCCGGCGTCCGTCGTAGGCGACGCAGGCGGGACGCGGGGAACGCGCTCATGGTGGTCCTCGGGAGGTGGCGGCTGGTCCGAGTCTAGGACCGGTGCGCGTCGGACTCCCAGGGCTTGAGGAAGCGCAGGAGCCCGCCGATCGTGCCGAGGGCGAGCAGGAACGCGAGCGCGCCCCGGACGTCGGCGCGGTGGTCGGTCCGCTCGTCGTCGGCCCGGGCGACCCGCGCCGCGGTGTCGGGGCTGACGCGCAACGCCGGCGGCTCGCGCCGTGCGGTCGGGCTGGGTCCGTCCACGTCGTCCTCCTCGGTCCCGGCGGGAGGGTCGGTGCCCTCCGCGACGTTGCCCGCCGAGTCACCGATGTAGACGACGTCGTCGTCGCGCGCAGCGAGGTCCGTGCCCGGGTCGTGGAGCACCGCCGACAGCTCGGCGCCGTAGAGGTAGATCCGGCCGGCGAGGTAGAAGAGGATGAGGAGCCCGATGACCCCGCCGAGGGTCCCGTACAGGTCGTTCGCCTTCGCGACCTGGCTGCTCACGTACGTCGCGCCGAAGGCCTTGAGGCCGGTCCACGCGATGGCCGACAGGAGCGCGCCGGGCCAGACGCGCCGGAACCTCGGCCCCCTGCCCACGGCGAGCAGGCGGTAGGCCATCAGGAACAGGAGGAGGTCCAGCGTGATCGACACCGCCACGGTCGCGACGCTCGCGGCCACGGCGCCGACCGAGGTGATGTCGACCCGGACGGCGACCCCGAGGGCCGCGGTCGCGACGGCGCCGGCCACGGCGAGCGAGCCGAGGACGGCCAGGGCGCCGAGCTGCCGCAGCTTGAGCGTGACCCCGCTCACCTCCGCGTCCACGTGGAACACCTTGAGCGTCGCGACCATGCCGGCGTTGACGACCCGCAGCCCGGACAGCAGCAGGGTCACCGCACCGACGAGCCCGATGGTGCCGGCGTTCTCGACCATCGCCTCGATGATGGTGTCGAGCTGCGACGCGCCGTCACCGCCGCCGAGCGCAGCGGAGATGCCCGGGATGGCGTCGAACGCCGTCCGGACGAGCTCGGCCTGGGCGGCGGGGTCCCCGCGGAGCACGAAGCCCGCGATGGACGCCGCGATCAGGAGCAGCGGGAACACGCTCAGGAAGCCGAAGAACCCGATCGACGCCGCGTACTGGTCCGCGGTGTCCTGCGTGTAGCGCTGCTGCACGCGCAGGGCGGTGCCGAGCACGGGGACGCCGGCGAGCCGCTCCTTGATCGCCATCGCCAGCGCTCCTCGGTCGTCGACGGACGGCCCGACGGTAGGCGCCGCCCCACACCGCTCCCCCGACCGTCCGGCCGGTCGCTCAGGTGCCCCGCCCCGAGGCCGAGGCCACCGCGACGATCGCGGCGACGAGTCCGTCGAGGTCGTGCGGGTCCGCCTCGCGCCCGACGGGGAGGCCGAGCTCACGGCACGTCGCCGAGGTGACCGGGCCGATGGAGACGACGTCGGCGCGCCACGGACGGTCACCGACGAGCACGGCGAAGTTCCGTGCCGTGGAGGACGACGCGAACGCCACGACGTCGACGCGCCCCGCCGCGAGCGCGTCGAGCACGTCGTCGGGGAGAGCGGCCGGTCGCCCGGTCCGGTACGCGACGACCTCGATCGGCTCGTAGCCCTTCGCCAGGAGCGCGTGGACGAGCGCCGGGCCGGCGAGGTCGGCGCGTGGGAGGAGCACGCGCCCCGAGCCGGGAGGGAACTCCTCGCCGAGAGCGTCGCTCGTCGCCCGGCCGGGGACGAGGTCGGGCTCGCGTCCGAAGCGGTCGCGGACGCGGGTGGCCGATCCGGTCCCGACGCAGGCCACGACGGGCACGTCGGACAGGGGTGCCGGGACGCCGGCGTCCGCCGCGGCGCCCGCGAGGACGTCGACCGCCGTCGGCGAGGTGAGGCACACCGCGCGGTACGCGCCGGCCGCCAGGTCGCGCACCGCGGCCTGCAGCGCGGCGGCGTCGCCCGGCTCGACCGTGATCGTGGGCGCCTCGAGCGGCTGGCCCCCGAGCGCACGGATGCGGGCCGACAGCCGGCTCGCCTGGCGCCGCGACCGCGGGACGAGCACGGTCACGCCGGCGAGCGGCCGGTCGTCCTCGGTCCGGGATGCGCGGTCAGTGTCCACCGTGTCCATGTCCCGGTGGCCCTTCGGCCTGCTGCCTGGCCGCGATCAGCGACGCCGCGAGCGTCCGCCCGAGGAGCTCCGGCTCGCTCGCGGCCGCCTGGTGGCTGGCGCGGAAGAGCCGGGTGCCGTTGGGGTCGGACATCATCCCGAGGAGCTCGATCCGCCGCGTCCCGTCCGACTCCCCGGGCACGAGCTCGGCGTGCGCCCCGATGGGGGACGTGCAGCCCCCGCCGAGGTGCGCCAGGAGCTCCCGCTCGGCCGTGACGCACACGCGCGTGTCCGGGTGGTCGAGCCGCCGGAGGGCCTTGCGCGTGGCGGCGTCGTCGCCCCGGCACTCGATCGCGAGGGCCCCCTGGGCGGCGGCGTGCAGCATCTCGCCGTGCTCCAGCGGCACGACCCGGAGGTCGAGGTCGCTCCCACCCATGCGGATGAGCCCCGCCATGGCGACCACGACCCCGTCGAGCTCGCCGCCGGCGACCTTGCCCAACCGGGTGTCGAGGTTGCCGCGGATCGGCTGCACGAGGACGTCGCGGCGGCTGCGCTGCAGCTGCGCCTTCCGGCGCGCCGACGACGTCCCGACGATGACCGGACGGTCCCGCGGCAGGTTCGCGAGGCGGTGTCCCTCGCGGGTGATGAGTGCGTCCCGGGGGTCGACGCGCCGCGGCACGGCGGCGATCACGAGCCCGGGGGCCGCCTCGTTCGGGAGGTCCTTGTAGGAGTGCACGACGAAGTGGCAGTCCCCCGACAGGACGGCGCGGCGCGTGTTGTCGACGAACAGGCCCTTGGTGTCGAAGGCCTCGAAGGCGCGCTCGGGGTGCTCGTCGCCCGTGGTCGACATCGGCACCAGCTCGGCCGGACGGCCCGTCACCTCGGCGAGGGCGTCCGCGACCTGCTGCGCCTGCGCCCGTGCCAGCGCCGACCGGCGCGTGGCGACCCGCCACGGTCCGGTCGCCGGAGGGACGGCGGTGGCCGCCACCTACTGGTCGAGGTCGAAGAGCTCGCGCAGGGCCTGGGCGTGGTGCTCCGCGCCGCTGGCGTCCGCGAGCTCCTTCAGCCGGACCGTGGGGTCGTGGAGGAGCGTGTTGATGATGCCGCGGGTCAGTGCCTCGACCGCCTCGCGCTGACGGTCGTCGAGGCCGGCGAGCTTGCCGCTGAGCCGGTCGAGCTCGCCGACGCGGACCTCCTCGGCGCGCGCCCGCAGCGAGCGGATGGTCGGTTCGATCCGGGCCGCGAGCGTCCACGCGAGGAAGCGCGCGGCCTCCTCGTCGACGATGGCCCCGGCCGCGGCGACGACCTCTCCCGTGATCGTGCGGTGGGCCTCCGCGCGGATGTCGGCGATGTCGAGCACGGTGACGCCGGGCAGCTCCTCGCAGGCCGGGTCGACGTTGCGGGGCATGGCGAGGTCCAGCAGCACCAACGGGCTGGTGCGCGTCCGCTGCGCCACCGCGGCGCGGACGAGCTCGACGTCGAGGACCGGCATGGCCGCACCGGTGGTGCAGACGACCAGATCCGCCTCGGCGATGGCCGGCGTGAGGTCGCCGTCCTCGACGATCTCGCCGCCGACGCGCGACGACAGCCGGGTCGCCTTGTCGGCGCTGCGGTTCCAGACGAGAGCGCGCTCGACGCCCGACTCGACGAGCCGGTCGGCCGTGAGCCCACCCATCTTCCCGGCGCCGACGAGCAGGACGGTCCGTCCGCTGAGGTCCTCGCCGAGGTGGTGACGGGCCGCGTCCAGCCCGACGTCGACCATCGAGGAGGCACCGCGACCGATGTCGGTCTCACGGCGCACGCGCCGCCCGACCCGCACGGCCTGGCGGAACAACCGCTGCAGCACGCCACGCGCGGCGCCTTCGGCACGGGCGGCCTCCATGGCCTGCTTGACCTGGACCGCGATCTGCTGCTCCCCGACCACCATCGAGTCGATGCCGGCGGCGACGGAGAAGAGGTGCGCGGCCGCGCGGTCGTCGTGGAAGCTGTACTGCAGCGTGTCGAGGTCCTGGGGGTGGATGTCGCCGCGCTCGGCGAGCCACGTCCGGACCTCCTGCAGGCCCGGGTGGAAGCGCGTGACGTTGGCGTAGACCTCGACCCGGTTGCACGTCGAGAGCACGACGGCCTCGAGGACGTGCTCGAGGTCGAGGATCGAGCGCAGCACCTTGCCGGTCTCGTCCGTCGGGACGGCGAGCCGCTCCAGCAGCGCCAGGTCGGCGCTGCGGTGGCTGAGTCCCACGACGAGGACGGACATGGAGGTCGCAGCTCTCTTGGGTGGCGGAGGCGGAGGCACGCGGGCGCACGCGAGGTGGACCGTCGCCGCCGAGGATACCGACCGGCGGACGGTGACCCCAACGGATCGTCGGGGGAACAGGAGAACGCTCGGTCGGGGTCGCCCGTCACGACCGCGAGGTCGTCTCCGACGCTCCTCGACGGGGGATGGCGCCGTGGAGCTGCTCGTAGAACGACAGGATCTGGAGCTCGGTCGAGAGGTCGACGGTCCGGACCGACACGCGGTCGGGGACCGAGACGTGGACCGGCGCGAAGTTGAGGATCGCGCTGATCCCGGCCTCGACGAGCGCGTCGGCAACGGGCTGTGCGGCGGCGGCCGGGGTGGCGAGCACCGCGATGGAGACGTCCCGCTCCGCGACGATGGCGGCCAGCTCGGAGAACGGCTCGACCGTCCGGCCGCCGACCTCGCTCCCGACCTTGTCGGCGTCCGCGTCGAGGAGGGCGACCAGGCGGAACCCGCGCTGGGTGAAGCCGGCGTAGCTCGCCAACGCGCGACCGAGGTTGCCCACCCCCACGATGAGGATCGGACGCTCGCGTGTCAGTCCGAGCACCTCGGAGATCTCGCCGGTGAGCTCGTCCACCCGGTAGCCGACCCCGCGCGTGCCGTACGAGCCGAGCTGGGACAGGTCCTTGCGCACCTTCGCGGAGTTCACGCCGGACGCCTGTGCGAGGGCCTCGGAGGACAGCGTGGTGGTCCCCTGCTCCGCTGCGTCGACGAGGGCCTGGAGGTACAGGGGCAGGCGTGCCACCGTCGCCTCCGGGATCCTCCCCGCCTGTGGCACCGCTCCCCCTCCGACGTCGCGGCCGATGCGCGCAGGCTACGTGCCTGGGAGGGGCGACCCTAGGCGCGGCGCCAGTCGGCCCAGCGCCCGCGCCGGGAGCGCTTGAGTGCGGCGCGGACCTGCCCCGGCTGCACCTGGCCCTCCGCCACCTCGCGACCGTCGACGACCACCACCGGGACCCGGATGTGGTAGCGCTTCACCAGCTCCTCGTCGGCGTCGATGTCGATCAGCCGGATCTCGGCGCGCCCCGCCTCCGCCCGCACGATCTCCTCGGCCGTTGCGCAGAGCCCGCACTGGTCACGGGTGAAGACCTCGACGGTCGAGCGCTGCCGACGTCGGCCGGTGCCGATGCTCAGGGCCACGACGTGCTCCTCTGCTGCGGGGTCAGGTCGTCGGCGTCGAACGGGCCGCCGTGCGGCGCGCCCCGGCGGACGCCACGCGGGCGTCGACGGCCGGCTGGGTGGTGCGGTCGAACCCGACGTACATGACGACCACGCCGATGGCGAGCGCCACGGCGTGCCCGGTGGTGTCGCCGAGGAAGGACAGGAGCCCCCCGGCGGCGGCGATCCCGACGCCGCCGGCGATGAGCAGGTTGCCGCGGACGACGTTGCCGACGCCGCGCGCCCCACGGCGACCCGAGAAGACCCACCGCGACAGCGCGTCCGCGTAGCTCCGCTCCCGGCCGATCGTGCGGAAGACCTCGGCCTCGTCCGCGGCCGGTCGACGCCAGACGATGTGGGCGCTGCTGGCCAGCGCGGAGACCACGACGAGGGTCGCGCCCACGGCGTTGCCGGCGACGGCGGTCCCCCGGACGAGGAGCGGGAACAGGTCCCGGCCCTCCGGGAGGCCACTCGTCGCGAGCGGCACCTGGAACGCGGCGCCGGCGACGAGCACGGTCGCGATGACGCTGAAGCCGACGACGATGGTCGCGGCGACGCGCGTGAGGACCGCACCGCGCGTGGTGACGAGCGCCACACCGAGCGCGCCGGCGAGGAGCACGGAGGGCCACCAGAGCCCGGGCTCGTCGCCGAGGGCCGGCCGCACGGAGAGCACCGCCACGACCAGCGCGACCGCCCCGGTGACGAGGTTCACGGGCCGGCGCCGGGCGTTGACCGCGATGCTCCCCAGGGCCAGCCAGGGGACGTTCAGGACGGCACCGAGGAGGTAGAAGCTCCGGAACGACCACGAGGCCCAGCCGAGCACCACCCCCGCGAGGAGCATCAGCGACGCGAGCGAGAACATCGTGAGCGACAGTCCCCAGCACAGCGTCGCCGGCGTGCGGCCGCGCTCGGCGTACCGGCGCAGGAGCCGATAGGCGAACACGGCGCTCACGACGGTCGCGACGGCGCTCGAGAGGACGGCCACGGGGACCTCGGCGGGAGTGGGCGACGGTGCGGGGAGGGTACGTCCCGCCGGGTCAGCCGCGGTGCCGCAGGGCGGCGCGGCGCACCTTGCCGGTCGCCGTGTGCGGGAGGTCGTCGACGACCTCGACGGTCTCCGGGCACTTGTAGCGCGCGAGGAGGGTGCGGCTGAACGCCACGATGTCGTCCTCGCTGATCTCGGCGCCCTCGCGCGGGACGACGAAGGCCTTGACGGCCTCGCCCGTGTACGGGTGGGGGACGCCGACCACGGCGCACTCCGCGACGGCGTCGTGCTGGTAGAGGACGCGCTCGACCTCGCGTGGGTAGACGTTGAAGCCGCTCACGATGATGAGGTCCTGCTTGCGGTCCACGAGTCGGAGGTAGCCGTCGTCGTCGAAGACGCCGACGTCGCCGGTGCGGAGCCAGCCGTCCTCCGTGAGGGCCGCCGCGGTCGCCTCGGGGTCGTTCCAGTACCCCTGGAAGACGTTGGGACCTCGGACCCAGACCTCGCCGGGATCGCCGTCGTCGACGTCGTTCCCGGACTCGTCGACGAGGCGCAGCTCGATGCCCGGCAGCGGCATCCCCACCGTGCCGGCGCGCGGCGCGGGAGCCGTCGAGTTGCTCGTCACCGACGGGGCGGCCTCGGTGAGGCCGTAGCCCTCCTCGATCGTGATGCCGAACCGGTCCGCGAAGCGGTCGAGCACGGGCCGCGGCAGCGGGGCGGCACCGGAGACGGCGAGTCGCACGCTCGCCATCGGGTCGCCGTCGACGGGGACGTTGAGCCACGCGACGTACATCGGCGGCGCACCCAGGACGATCGTCACGTCGTTCCGGGCGATCTCGTCGAGGGAGCCGACCGGATCGAAGCGCTCGACGAGCACCATCGTCGCCCCGACGCGGACCGAGGTCCCGAGGCCCACGTTCAGCGCGTAGATGTGGAAGAGCGGGAGCACCAGGAGGACCGTGTCCGAGGCCTCGATCCGGAACCGACCCGCGAGCGACTGGTCCTGGTTCGCGGCGAGGTTGGCGCGCGTGAGCATGGCGCCGCGCGGGCGGCCGGTGGTGCCCGACGTGTAGACGAGCGCGGCGAGGTCGTCGGGGTGCCGCTCGACCTCGGTGAGGGGACGGCCCTCGTCGAGGAGGTCCCGCCACCGGGGCGCGGCGATCTCGACGGCGGCGTCGCCGCCGGCGACGAGGACGTGCTCGAGGTCGGGGAGGCGGTCGCGGAGCTCCAGGAGGACGTCCGCGACGGCGGCCATGCCCACGACCACCTTCGCACCGCTGTCGCCCAGGGCGTGCGCGAGCTCGTCCGAGGTGAGGCCGGTGTTGAGCGGGACGACCGTGGCGCCGGCGCGGAGCGCGCCGAAGTGCGCCTCGACGAAGGCAGGGACGTTGCCGAGGACGACCGCGACCCGGTCGCCGGGGACGACGCCGAGGTGCTGCAGCGCCCCCGCGGCCGCGTCGACGCGTGCGTCGAGCTCACCGTAGGTGAGGCTCTTGTCCTGCCAGCGCAGGGCGGTGCGCCCCGGCGCGGCCGTCGCGGTCTCCCGCAGCCGCGCCGCGATGTCCGGCAGCTCCGTCGTTCCCACACTGCTCCCGTCGCGTCGCGCGGAACCTAGCAACCGCTGCCCCGAGCAAGCACCGGACGAGGGGGCAGGCACGGCTACCCTCGCCGCGTGCCCAGCCTCCGCCTCCTCGCCTCGACGGGACCTCTCTTCGCGAGGCCCCTCGACTGGGCGTGCGGCGTGATCGCCGAGGCCGGCTACGACGGCGTCGAGCTCATGGTCACCCAGGACCCGACGACCCAGGACGCCCAGCGGGTCACCGAGGTGACCGCACGCGAGGGCACGCCGATGCCCGTGGTGCACGGCCCCTTCCTGCTCCTGACCCGGCGGGTCTTCGGCACCGACCTCGTCGAGAAGGCCCGACGGTCCCTCGAGCTCGCCTCCGACCTCGGCGCCGACCTCATGATCGTGCACCCGCCGTTCCGGTGGCAGCGGTCGTTCCACAACTGGCTCATCGACGAGGGCGAGGCCGAGGCGGCCGAGCTCGGCACCCGCATCGGCGTCGAGAACCTCTACCCGGTCTCGGTCGCGGGCCGGCCCGTCCGCTTCCACCGCTACACCGAGCCGGAGCACCTCACGCCGTTCCCGCACGTGGTGCTCGACACCAGCCACTTCGGCGTGGCGGAGGTCGACATCGTGGCCGCCTGGGAGCGGCTCAAGACCACCTCGGTGCACCTGCACGTCTCGGACAACCGCGGCGGCGGCCGGGACAGCCACGCGCCCCTGGGGCACGGGATCCTGCCGCTGGCGGGGTTCCTGCACGCGGTGGCGGCGGACGCGCTCGACGACGAGGAGATCTCGATCACCCTCGAGCTCGACTGCCGCCGCTACCTCGACGACCGGTCGGCGCTGGTGGGCTACCTCCGCCAGGAGCGGGAGAAGTGCGTGGCGCTGCTCGAGGGGGCGTCCGCGGAGGACGTGCTCGGCCGTCCGGACCGCGTGGCCGCGCCCCCGCTGCCCGTCGCCGACGAGGACGACGCGGACCAGCCGACGGCAGGGCCGCCGGGCGCTCCCGGCGGGGCGCTCGCCGACGTCTGAGCGTCGCTCGACGCGGCGCACGCTCCCCGCGCGCGGACGCCCGTCGGGGATGGTGGCCGTCCGGGCACGCGTTGTCCGTTCCGTCCGGTCAAGACTCGCTCGCCGTCAGACGATGGTTACTATGGGCTATGCCCAGACCACCCAGATGGGCCACTGACGCGGCCGAACGGGACTCGTAGTCTCCCTCCAGACCACCTCCGGGGCCCTCCCGACGACCACGAAGGCGCGCCCACCTTGCGTTCCGCCACCTCCGTCGCGCTGATCGTGCTCCTGGCCGTCATCATCGGCGCGAGCGTGGTCCAGCTGACGCTGGCGGGGCGCTGATGGCGGCGACGGTCACCGAGGACATCGATCAGGAGGTCGTCCGTCTCGTCGCGCGCGCCCAGGACGGCGACGCCGAGGCGTTCGCGCAGCTCTACGACCGCTACGTCGACCAGACCTTCGGCTACATCCTCCGGCGCGTCGGGCACCGGCAGACCGCCGAGGACCTCACGGGGGACGTGTTCCTGCGTGCGTACCGGCGCCTGTCCACGTTCGAGTGGCAGGGCGTCGACCTCGGCGCGTGGATCATGACGATCGCCCGCAACCGCGTGCACGACCACTTCAAGTCCGCCCGCTTCCGCCTCGAGCGCTCGACCGACGTGATGGCCGACACCGCGTCGGACTCCGCCCCGGACGACCCCGAGCGCGTCGCCGTCGCGCGCGACATGGCTCGCGCCCTCGGGCAGGCCCTCGAGCGGCTGAAGGACGAGCACCGCGAGGTCATCGAGCTCCGCTTCGTGCACAACATGAGCGTCGCCGAGACCGCCGAGGTCATGAA
>JAHWKB010000071.1 GCA_019348115.1 Actinomycetota bacterium
CGGCGTTGGCGTTCGTGAGCATCGCGCCCTTGGGCGGGCCCGTGGTGCCGGAGGTGTAGACCAGCGTCATGACGTCGTCGGGCTCAGCCTCGGCCATGAGCCGCTCCACGGCCCCCTCGTTGGCCGACCGGTGCTCGCGGCCCATCGCGAGGAAGTCGTCCCAGAACAGCAGGTGCTCGTCGTCGTAGGCACGGACCCCCCGGTCCTCGACGTAGATGATCCGGCGGATCTGCGGCAGCGACCCCTCGGGCAGCTCGAGGACCTTGTCGACCTGCTCCTGGTCCTCGGCGAAGTGCACCACCGAGCCCGAGTCGTCGAGCAGGTACTCGACCTCAGCCGCGGGGTTGGTGGGGTAGAGACCGATGGTGATGCCGCGGACGGCGACCGTCGCCATGTCGAGGATGATCCACTCGGGACGGTCCTCGGAGTGGATCGAGACCCGGTCGCCGGGCTCGACCCCCAGCGCGAGGAGCCCGTGGGCGGCGTCGAGGACGGTGTCCCAGCACTGGCGCCAGGTGATCTCCTGCCAGATGCCGAAGTCCTTCTCGCGCATGCAGACCTGGTCGGGGGTCCTCGTGGCCCAGTCGCGCACCCGCGCCGCGACCGTGGGGTAGCCGGTCCCTGCGGCGCCCGTGTCCGAGCGCTCCAGCATGTCGGTGCTCACGTCGCTCCTCCCGCTCCCGGAGGCGCGCACGGCGCGCCGGGACGGCGTCGTCCCTTGCGTCGTCCGGCTCCCCAGCCACTCGACGGTTCGTGGTTCCCACGAACCGTTGCAGGTGGGCTTGTTACCTGCCGCCACGGACCCTGTCAACGGTCCGTCACCGTTCCGGTTCCTCCGTGCCATCCTACGAGCACGCCGTAGGGGGCCGTCCGGCCGGCGGGATGGTCCCAGGTGACGGGCACCACCCGTGCTAGCTCGCGGATAGCGGGCGCTGCTTGGGAGCTGCGTCCCATCCCGATCGCGCGGGGCAGGCGACAGCGCGAGCCGCCGGATGTACCGTCCCCGACGGTGGGACGGAGGTCCGGCGGGCGGGGGACGCTCCAGCCGACCTCGTGGATCTCACGAGAGCACGTCCGGCGAACGCACGCCGCCGGCTGGAGGTGGCAGTGACGACGGAGGTGGGAGGGGGGACAGCGGTCGAGCCGCGGCTCGCGGCGGCCGTGGACCTGCGCGCCCCGACGAGCGACCCCTGGGACGCGATCACCGTGCCCGCAGGCTGGGAGGACATCGCCGCGTTGGCCTCCTCCGTCGCGGCGGACCTCGACGAGCTCGTCGACGACATCGTCGAGCGCATCGTCGACGAGGTCCCCGACTACGGGGTGGCGGTCCCCTCGGACGACCTGCACGCGAGCGTGCTGCGGACGATCGACATGATGCTGGTGGGCATCGCCGAGAACCGCAGTCCCCGAGCGGAGGAGATCTCGATCCGTCGGGAGCTCGGGCACCGCCGGGCCCTCCAGGGGCTCCCCGTCCGGCAGCTCATCCAGGCGTACCACGTCGGGTACCGCGAGCTGTGGCAGGCACTGGTGCGCCGGCTCCCTCCCGACTCGCCGGCGACGGCGACCTCGTTGCTGACCGCGGCGACCACGGTGTGGGGTTGGGTCCACGAGACCACCGACGCGATCGCCGAGGCGCACCGCGAGACCATACGGAGCCAGGAGGCCCACGTCATCGGGGCGCGGCAGCGGTTCACCGAGCTGCTCGTGACCGGCGATCTCGCTGCGGACGAGGGACAGCGCCTCGGCGCGTCGATCGGCTTCGACGTCGACGGTCCGTTCCTCGTGATCGCCGCGGCGGTCGAGGCGGTCGACGGGACCGAGCCCCGCCGGCTGCAGGCGGCCCTCGAGGAGCTCCCCGGCATCCATGCCGTGGCGGCCCGGGGCCCGAAGGTGATCCTGACCACGCAGCGGATGGACGAGGACGAGCTCATCCGGCTCCTCCCCGCGACCCTTCCCGAGGCGACGTTCGGGGTGGGGATGGAACGGCCGGGGCTCGCCGGCGCGCGCGAGAGCCTCGGCGACGCGGAGCGTGCCCTCGAGGTGGCGGCACCGGGCACGGTCGCGCGGTTCGAGGACGAGTGGCTGTCGGCGACCCTCGTCCGCTCCGGGCCACGGCTCTCCGAGGTGCTGGCCACCGGCGTCGAGACGGCGGCCCAGCATCCCCACCTCGCCGAGACCGTGCTGGTGTTCGCGGACGCCGGCTTCTCCGTCTCCGAGACGGCACGCCAGCTGTCGCTGCACGCGAACACGGTGTCCTACCGCCTCGACCGCTGGCACGCGCTCACGGGGTGGGACCCGCGGACCTTCGCCGGGCTCAGCCGGTCCGTCGCCGCCCTCCGCCTCGCGCCGGAGGGCTGAGCCGGGCGTTCACTCCCACTCGATGGTGCCGGGCGGCTTGCTCGTGATGTCGAGGACGACCCGGTTCACGCCGTCGACCTCGTTGATCACGCGGTTGGAGATGCGCTCGAGCACGTCGTAGGGGATGCGCGCCCAGTCGGCGGTCATCGCGTCCTCGGAGGTGACGGCCCGCAGCACCACGGGGTGGCCGTAGGTGCGCTCGTCCCCCTGCACGCCGACGGACCGGACGGTCAGGAGCGCCGCGAAGGACTGCCACAGCTCGCGCTCGAGGCCGGCCTTGCGCAGCTCGTCGAGCACGATCCGGTCGGCGGCCCGGACGAGGTCGATGCGCTCCTGCGTGATGTCGCCGATGATCCGGACGGCGAGGCCCGGCCCGGGGAAGGGCTGGCGGAGCACCATGTCCTCGGGGAGGCCCAGCTCGGCGCCGATGACGCGGACCTCGTCCTTGAACAGGCTCCGGAGCGGCTCGACGAGGTCGAAGTCGAGGTCCTCCGGGAGACCGCCGACGTTGTGGTGGCTCTTGATCGTCGACGCCGTGTCGGAGCCGGACTCGATGACGTCGGGGTAGAGCGTGCCCTGCACCAGGTACTTGGTGCCGGGCGTGTCGGCGTAGACGTCGCGGGCCGCGTCCTCGAACACGCGGATGAAGTGCTCGCCGATGATCTTGCGCTTGGACTCCGGGTCGGTCACGCCGGCGAGTGCGTCCAGGAACCGCTCGGATTCCCGGCGGTGGACGAGGTTCAACCCGAAGTGGTCGCGGAAGGTCGCCTCCACCTGGCGCCCCTCGTCGTGGCGCATGAGCCCGTGGTCGACGAACACGCAGGTGAGCTGGTCACCCACGGCGCGGTGCACGAGCGCGGCCGCCACCGACGAGTCCACGCCGCCGGAGAGCCCGCACAGCACCGGCCGGTCGCCCACCTGCGTGCGGATGCGCTCGATCAGCTCCTCGATCACGTTGTGGGGCGTCCACTCGGGGAGGATGCCGGCGCCGTCGTAGAGGAAGCGCCGGAGGACGTCCTGGCCGTGCGGGGTGTGGCTCACCTCGGGGTGGTACTGGACGCCGTAGAGCCGGCGGAGCGGGTCCTCGATCACGGCGCAGGGAGCCGCCTCGGTGGAGGCGGTGACGCGGAAACCCGGCGGCGGCTCCACGACCGCGTCCCAGTGCGACATCCACACCGACTGCGAGGTCGGCTGGCCCGCGAGGACCGTCCCCTCCTCGGC
Organism: Actinomycetota bacterium; assembly: GCA_019348115.1. Taxonomy (GTDB): domain Bacteria; phylum Actinomycetota; class Nitriliruptoria; order Nitriliruptorales; family Nitriliruptoraceae; genus JAHWJY01. Next base: position 3,580 of record JAHWKB010000071.1, read on the forward strand.
CACCGTGAGCTCGGTCTTGCCGTACTCGGCGACGCCGCCCTTCGAGACCGTGCCGCCGAGCGTGTTGGCGAGGAGCTGCTGGCCGTAGCAGATGCCGAGCGTCGGGATCCCGAGCTCGAAGATGTCGCGGTCGAGTCCGGGCGCGCCCTCCTGGTTCACGCTCTTCGGGCCACCGGACAGGATGATCGCCGCGGGGCGCCGCTCGCGGACCTCGTCGGCCGTGATGCGGTGCGGGACGATCTCGGAGTAGACGTGTGCCTCGCGGACGCGGCGCGCGATCAGCTGGGCGTACTGCGCCCCGAAGTCGACGACGAGCACGGTGTCGAAGTCAGCGGACACGACGTCTCCTGCGGGGATCCTGGGGGTCGCCCGGAGGGTAGCGCCGGGGGGTCGGCCCCCCGCCGCGGCCGTCGCTCAGCGGCCCTCGCGGAGCGCCCGGAGGTCGTCGGCGTCCTGGGACGTGAACGTGTCCGGCGGCGGTCCGCTGAACACCTGGCCGACGAGCGTCGTCTCGACCGCGTAGTGCATGACCGAGCGGCGGTCGGCGGAGTGGCCGGGGTGGTCGGGGTCCTGGCGGTCGTGGTCGCTGTCGTAGGTGAGCTCGACCAGTCCGAAGAGGTGGCCCAGCTCGTGGACGAGGACGGCGCGCTCGATGCCCCGCCCGCCGTCCAGCACGGTGTCGAGACCACGCCACTGGTCGGGGAACAGCGCCATCTCGCTCGCGCGGTGGGCGACGCCGATCGCGGCGGTCTCCTCGCCGTCCTCGACGAACCCGCCTTGGACGTAGAGGAGGTAGAGGGAGACGACCTCGTCGCCGGAGCTGGTGCTGCGGTGGGTGGAGGCGACGTCGCGCAGGTCGGCCGCGGTCCAGTCGGTGCGGTCGGAGGCGAACGTGTTGCCGCCGGCGAGCGTGATCCCACCGGGCTTGTCGGCGTGCGCGCCGAGCGTCGAGAGGAGGTGGTCGATGGCGGCCCGGTCGGGCGTCACGCCCTCCTGCACGTCGACCTCGACGACGAGGCGGGGCCGGTCGCCGCGCAGCATGGCGCGACCGTTCAGGCCCACGGGGCCGAGGTCGTCCAGCGGGGTGAGCGTCCCGGCGTCCGCGCCGGCGGCCTGCTCGGACGTGCCGTCGTCCTGCGGGGCGGCGCCGGCACCCGACCCGTCCCCCGGGGTAGCGCCGTCCGTCGCCGGCGAGCCGGGAGGCGGCGCGGGGGTGCTCCCGGGCGGCACGGGCGCGTCGGTGAGGTCCGGCGTCGCCGTCAGCCCCTCCGTCGGACCGGGCGTCGCCCCGCCGCAGGCGACGACCGTCGCGGCGACCGCGACGGCCGCGAGGACTCGGAGTCGGCGCATCAGCGCGTGACCACCAGGTCGGCCTGGCGGAGCGAGCGCAGGTCCTCGTAGCCCGTGACCGCCATGGCGCGGCGCAGACCGCCGACGAGGTTCACGGTGCCGTCGTCGCGGTGGGCGGGGCCGGTGAGGATCTGCTCGAGCGTCCCCAGCGTCTCGACCGGCGTGTACGAGCCGCGCGGGAGCTCGTGGTGCGCCGCCGACAGCCCCCAGTAGCTCCCCTGCCCCGGCGCCTCCTCGGCGGCCGCGAGGGGACGGCCGAGCATGACGGCGTCGGCGCCGCACACGATCGCCTTGGCGAGGTCGCCGCCGGTGCGGATCGAGCCGCTCGCGATGACCTGGACGTAGCGGCCGGACTCGTCGAGGTAGCGCGCGCGTGCCGACGCGACCTCGGCGATGGCCGTCGCCTGGGGCACGCCGATGCCGAGCGCCGCGCGCGTGGTCGTGACGGCCCCGGTCCCGACCCCGACGAGGACGCCGACCGCACCGGTGCGCATGAGGTGCAGGGCCGACTTCGCGGAGGCGACCCCGCCGACGATCACGGGGATGTCGTAGCGGGCGGTGAAGTCCTTGAGGTCGAGGGGGTCGGCGTCGCCGGAGCTGACGTGCTGGGCGGTCACGACCACGCCCTGCACGACGAGGAGGTCGAGGCCGGCCTCCAGGGCGGCCTCGTGGTAGCGGCTGACCTTCTGCGGGGTCAGGCTCCCGGCCGCGAGCCCGTGCGCCTTGAGCTGCTCGACGCGACGCCCGATGAGCTCCTCGCGCACCGGCTCGGCGTAGAGCTCCTGCAGCCGGAGGGTCGCCTCAGGCCCGGGGGTGAGCCCCGCGATCTCGTCGAGCACCTCGGCGGGGTCCTCGTAGCGGGTCCAGAGGCCCTCGAGGTTGAGCACGCCCTGGCCGCCGAGCGACGACATCGCGGCCGCCGTCGCCGGCGAGGTGACGGCGTCGAGCGGCGCGGCGAGGACGGGGAGGTCGTACGGGTAGGCGTCGAGCATCCAGGAGACGTCGACGAGGTCGAGGTCGCGCGTGCGCCGGGACGGCACGATCGCGAGGTCGTCGAGGCTGTAGCCCACGCGGGCGCGGCGGCCGCCGCCGATGTCGGTCTCGAACACGATGGGTCTCCTCGCAGCGCTACCGTGGCCCGTCCCCGGGAGCGACACCGCCCCAGGCATGGCGAAGCCTCCCGCTACCGGGAGGCGCAGCCGAAGAGTAGGGCGGCATGAGCGACGACGACGACTTCGAGGGCTACGACGAGTTCGGGGACGACCCGGACGAGCTCGACATGGGCGCCCCGCTCGACGAGCACGAGTCGGCGCTGGTCCGCCAGGACCTCGTCGACCTCGAGAGCTTCGAGGCCACGTTCGTGGCCGAGGGCTACCGCGGCGTGTCGGTGTTCTGCCAGGACTGCGTCGAGGAGCACTTCTACCCCTGGGACATGCTGCGCGGGAACCTCGAGCTGCTCCTCGAGACGGGCGAGACGCCCGTCCACGAGCCCGCCTTCGCGCCCGACCCGGACCAGTACATCCCGTGGGAGTACGCCCGCGGCTACATCGACGCCCTCCGCGATACGGGCGTGGACGAGCGGCTCGACGTCGAGGACTGCCCTCGCTGCGGGCTGGTGATCCCCGGCGAGCTGACGCAGGCGAACTTCTGCCCGCGCTGCGGCGCCCCGCTCCTCGCGGCGCGCCTCGCGGCCGCCCTGCGGGACCGCGACCTCGACGAGGTCGACATCGACGCGGTCCTCCGCGAGATCGGCATCCCCCGCTAGCGCGGACCTGGCTCAGATACGGCGGGCGAGGACGACCCAGACGGTGCGGATCAGGATCTCGAGGTCGAGCACGGGCGACCAGTTCACGAGGTACTGGAGGTCGTAGCCGAGCTTGTACTCGGGGTCGGTGTGGTAGCGACCGTGGATCTGCGCCAGACCGGTGAGGCCGGGCGGGATCTCGTAGCGGCGGGCGTAGCCGGGGATCTTGCGTTCGAACTCGCGCGTGAGCTCGGGGCGCTCGGGGCGGGGGCCGACGAGCGACATCTCGCCCTTCAGCACGTTCCAGACCTGCGGCAGCTCGTCCAGCCGGGTGGCGCGCACCCACCGGCAGGCCGGGATGATCCGCGGGTCGTCCTGGGTCGCGAGCTGCGGGTTGCCGTCCTCCTCGGCCCGCACGCCCATCGTCCGGAACTTCACCATCTGGAACGTCCGTCCGCCCTCCCCGACCCGCGTCTGCCAGAACAACAGCGGGCGACCCGCGACGACGAGCTGGTAGACGGTCGCGAAGCCGAGTGCCACGAGCACGAAGGGCGACAGCAGCGCGAGGTAGACGAGATCGGTGAAGCGCTTGAAGTTGGCGCGCGACGGGGCGATCGTCTGGGGCCGCAGCAGCACGAACGGCATGCCGCCGACCTCCCGGACGCGCTCGAGGCCGAACATGGTCTCCTTCGCGGACACGCGCTGGAGGACCGAGACGTTCGCGAACTCGAGGACGTCGATCGCCTCCGGGTAGAGGTCGTCGAGCCACTCGCTCGTGACGATGAGGACGTCGGTGATCTCGAGGGCGTGGACGGCCCCGAGGACGTCGTCCGGCCGGTCGACCTCGCCGGCGATCTCGACCCCCCGCGACGCCTCCTCGACGTGGCCCCGGGCGACCTCCAGGTCCTCCGGCGTGCCGACGAGGAGGAGCCGCGGCGGGCCGGCGTTGCGCGTGCGGAGCTTCTTCGCGACCCAGCGGTTGACCGCGACCCCGACCGGGCCCAGGAGCATGAGGACGACGAGGTTGAAGATGGGCATGGGGAGGGCGCGGTTGGTGGTGTAGCCGAGCTCGCGTGCCGCGCCCGTGGCGATGAGGTTCAGGAGGGCCGTGAGCCCGGCGGCGCCGAGCGCCGGCGGCAGCGCGCGTGGGAGGACGGGCGGGGAGCCGAGGCGCGGGTCGCGCTCGTAGAGCCCGCCGAAGTACAGGGCGCCGGTGAAGATCATCAGCGTGACCAGGAAGCTGACGGCGTAGGTGTCCTTGCCGTAGTCCGGCCACGCCCAGCCGAAGCGCACGAGCATGGTCCCGACCATCACGGCGATGAGCCAGCCGGCGTCGGCGAGCTGCACCAGACGGAGCCCGCGACGGTTGAGGCGCGTGAGGAGCGGGAGCTCGCCGGTGATGAGCGCTCGCTCGACCGCGTCGATCTGCTCGCGGACCGCGGCCTGGATCTCCGCGAGGTCCAGCTCACCCGTGTCGACGTCGCGGCTGTCGAGCCGCGGGCGGTCCGAGGGGCTCATGCGGTGCCTGCGTCTGCGGGGTCCGGACGGGGAGCGGCGACGGAGCGGCGACCCACCAGGAAGCCGGTCCCCCACGCGAGGTGCATGGTCGCGAGCGCGAGGGCGGTGGGCACCACCAGTGTGGCGCTGGGTGCAGCGTGCACGCCAGCGGCCAGAAGTCCCAGCACGTAGAGCGAGACGAGCGCCAGGAGCGGGACCCACGACCACGCGAGCCCGACGACGACGCCGGTGCCGAGCGCGATGACGAGGAGCGGCGCGACCAGCTGCCGGACCTTGACCGACGACGGGTGCCGGCGGATCACCACGTGCTTCCACGCCCCGTAGTCGTGGTACTGACGTGCCAGGGCGCGGACGCTGCCGCGCGGGCGGTAGTCGACGGCGAGCGCGGGGTCGAAGTGGACCCGACCGCCGGCCTCGCGCAGCCGGTGGTTCAGCTCGTAGTCCTGGTTGCGGACGAGGCTCTCGTCGTACCCGCCGACGACCTCGAGCGCCTCGCGGCGGAAGACGCCGAGGTAGACGGTCTCGACGTCCGCCGGCCTCGCGCCCGTCCGGTAGGCGGCGCCGCCGGCGCCGGCGGGTGATGCCATCGCGGCCGCGACCGCGCGCGCGAACCCCTCGTCGGCGACCGGCCGCTGGGTGCCGCCGACGTTCGCGGCGCCGGTGTCGCGGAGGACGTCGATCGCCGTCGCGATGTAGCCGGGGTCGAGGCGTGCGTGGGCGTCGAGCCGGACGACGACGTCCCCCCGCGAGGCGGCGATGGCGAGGTTCAGCGCCACCGGTGTGATGCCCGCGGGGTTGGGGATCCACCGCACCCGCGGGTCCTCACGGGTCAGGCGCTCGGCGACGTCCTCGGTCCCGTCGTCCGACGCCCCGACCGCGATCACGACCTCGAGCGTGCCGGGCACCTCCTGCGCGAGGGCCGACCGCACGGCCGTCTCCAGCGTGCCGGCCGAGTTCCGCGCCGGCACGACCACCGAGACCGACGGGGCGGGAGCGAGCGGGGGGAGCTCCATCACGCCGACCGCCCCGCGGCGGCCCACTCCTCGAGCTGGCGGACGAACGCCGGTCCGTCGACGTCCCAGTTGTGGTGCCGGACGACGGCCGTGTGCCCGTTCGTCCCGAGGCGCCGGCGACGCTCGGCGTCGTCCCGGAGCTGGCGGACCACCGCGGCCGTGGCGGGGGCGTCGTCGAACGGGACCACGACGCCGCAGTCGTAGGACTCGACGACCCGGACCGCCGGCGGCAGCGGCGTGGTGACCACCGGGATGCCGCGACCGGCGTACTCCAGGACCTTCGTCGGCAGCGACACGCGGTAGTTCGGCTCGTCGGCGAGGAGCGACAGGCCGGCGAGCGCACCCTCGAGCCGCGGGAGCGCCTCGTCGTTGGGCACGAACCCGCGCCAGGCGAGCTCGCCGGCGTCGGTCGCCGCACGCAGCCGCGGCTCGACGTCCGCGTCGGCCTGCCCGATGACCTCGACCGTGATGCCGTCGCCGGCGAGCTCGCGGCCCAGCGCCAGCAGCACGTCCGCCCCGCGCAGCCGCGACACCCGGCCGAGGTAGACGACCCGGTCGTCGCCGGGTGGCGGGACGTCTACCGGGACGCGGGGCGTGTTGGGGACCAATGGGTGCGGTCGCGAGAAGCGGTCGGCGTAGGCCTCCTCGGCGAGGAGGAGGTGACGCGTGCGCTCGGCGAGCCGCTCGAGCGCGACGACGACCCGTCGCACGACGGGACGGAGGACGCCGGGGAGCCACGGCTTGTCGACGAGCGCGCCGGCGGTGTCCTCGTGCACGTCCCACACGATCGGGATCCGCCCGCCCAGCCCGGCGGTGGCGAGGAGCAGCTCGGGGTCGTGGAGCAGGACGAGGTCGCACCCGGGCGCGTGACGGCGGACGATGCGCCGTGCGTCGCGGAGCGCACGGAGACGGTGGCGTCCCGACGCGCGCACGACGTCGACCGGCTCCAGCGCCTCGGCGGCAGCGGGCGGGTCGATGCCGTAGCCGGACCACGGCGCGACGTAGACGACCTCGTGGCCGGCGGCGCGCAGGGCCGCGATCTCGCGGTGGTAGATGCGCGCGTCCAGTGGTGTGTGGACGACCGTCACGACGAGGACCCTCACGCCTGCCTCACAGCGCCGTCACGTCGTCGCGCACGATCCCGCGCGACCGGTACGCGTCGCGGGTGTCGAACACGTGGCCGACCTCGCCGGCGATGCGCTCGTAGTCGACGTCGCGGTGGTCGGTGAGCACCAGCGCGAGGTCCCAGTCCGAGACGTCCGCATCGGCGGCCACGGCGTCGTAGCCGTGCTGGGCGATGCGCTCCGCCGGGACGTGCGGGTCGAGGACGCCGATCTCGGCGCCCCGCCGGGCCAGGAGCCGCAGGACGTCGAGCGCCGGCGACTCGCGGTCGTCGGCGACGTCGCGCTTGTAGGCGATGCCGAGGGCGAGGACGCGCGTGCCCTTCAGCGGCAGGCCGCGGTCGTTCAGCACGGCGGTGATGCGCTCGACGACGTAGAGCGGCATGTGCTCGTTCACGGCCTGCGCGAGGTCGATGAAGCGCGTGGGGAACTTGAGCTCGCGCGCCCGCCAGGCGAGGT
>JAHWKB010000264.1 GCA_019348115.1 Actinomycetota bacterium
TCCGCAACGAGGGGATGTCGCCGCGGCACAACCCCGAGTACACGATGCTCGAGACGTACGAGGCCTACGCCGACTACGAGGACGTCATGGCGCTCACCGAGGCGCTCGTGCAGCGCGCGGCGATGGCCGCCTGCGGCAGCCTCCAGGTGACCTACCAGGGCCGCCCCGTCGACCTCACGGGCCCGTGGCCGCGCCGGAGCGTGCTGGACCTCACCCGCGAGGCGACCGGCCGTGACGACCTGTCCTACGACACCGCCCGCGACGACGTCGTGGCCCTCTGCGGCGAGAACGGCATCGAGTGCGAGCCCGGCTGGGGCGTCGGCAAGCTGATCGTGGAGCTCTACGAGGCGCTCGTCGAGTCCGAGCTGTGGGAGCCCACGTTCGTGACCGAGCACCCTGTCGAGACCTCGCCGTTGGCGCGCCGGCACCGCGAGCTGCCGCACGTGACCGAGCGGTTCGAGGTCCTCGTCGTCGGCCGCGAGCTCGGCAACGCCTTCTCCGAGCTCACCGACCCGGACGACCAGCGCGAGCGCTTCGAGGCCCAGGCGCGGGCCAGGGCGGCCGGCGACGCCGAGGCCATGGAGGTCGACGAGTCCTACCTCCGCGCCATGGAGCTGGGGATGCCGCCGACGGGTGGGCTCGGCGTCGGTATCGACCGCCTGGTCATGCTCCTCGCCGACGCCGCCAGCATCCGCGACGTCATCCTGTTCCCGACCCTCCGCCCCGAGGCCTGAGCGCGGTGCGGTTCACCTGCTACTGCTCCTCGAGCAGCACGGTCGACGAGCACTTCCGCGAGGCGGCGCGCCGGCTGGGCGGCGCCATCGCGGCGCGCGGGGACGAGCTCGTCTACGGCGGCACCTCGGTCGGCCTCATGGGCGTGCTGGCCGAGGCCGTCCGCGCCGGCGGGGGGCGGGTCTCCGGGGTCGTGCCCGAGCTGATGGAGGCACGCGGGCTCGCGGACCACGCCGCGGACGAGCTCGTCGTCACCGAGGGGATGTCGGGGCGCAAGCAGGAGATGATCACGCGCGCGGACGCGTTCGTGGCCCTCCCCGGTGGCTTCGGGACGCTCGAGGAGCTGTTCGAGGTCCTGACCCTGAAGCAGCTCGGCTACCACCGCAAGCCCATCGTGCTGCTCGACGTCCAGCGGTTCTGGACGCCGCTGCTCGAGCTCTTCGAGACGCTCTACGCGACCGGGTTCGCCCGTCCGGAGTACGCCGCGCTGTACCACGTGGCCGCCGACGTCGAGGACCTCCTCGCCTACGTCGACGCCTACGACCCGGAGGACCTCCCCACGAAGTGGTGGTGAGCGCAGCGGCCGCGTGCGCCCGTGGCGGGCCTCATCGCCCGCGCGACCGGAGCCACTCGGCCAGGTTGCGCGCGGTCTCGGCCGGCGTGTCGCCCGCCGGGACGCCGTCGGGGTCCGCGGGGGCGTCCGCGGGGGGCACGTCGCCGTCGGCGGGCACGCCGTCGCCGCCGCGGAGCAGGCTCGACAGGGCGAGCAGCAGGAGCAGCGCCAGCCCCAGGAGCACGACCCATCGCACCCACCCGCGTGCACGCAGCGGCTGCGGATGCCCGGCCGCTGCGGCCGGGGCCGGGGGGGCGGCGGGATCGTCCACGGTCGTGGCGCCGGACGGGGAGCCCGCGGACACGGCGACGGTCGGCGCGTGGCCCTCGACCGGCAGGACCTCGGTGGCGGGCCCGGGGGCCGGCGCCTCGGGTGGCGGGAGGTCGCCCTCGAGGATGGCGAGGGCCTCCTGGGCGGAGGCGGGACGGTCGGCGGGATCGCGCGCGAGACAGCTGCGGATGAGCCCGGCGAGGTGCGGGGGGACGGTGTCGAGCTGCTGCCACGGGGTGTCGCGGCTCGCGCCGAGCTGGACGTCCGGGGACACCCCGGTGAGGAGCTCCAGCAAGGTGGCGCCGAGCCCGTAGAGGTCGCTCGCGACGGTCGCCGGCGCACCCGCGAGACGCTCCGGCGCGAGGTAGGGCAGCGTGCCGAGGACGAGGCCGGTGCGGGTCATCCCCGGGAGCTCGGCCGCCTGCGCCACCCCGAAGTCGGTCACCTTCACGGTCCCGTCCGGGCTGCGGAGGAGGTTCCCCGGCTTGAGGTCGCGGTGGAGGAGGCCCGCGGCGTGCGCCCGCGCGAGTCCGCGCAGGGTGTGGGTCGCGGCGGCCTCGACCTCCGCGGCCGACATCGGGCCGGTCTCCCGGATCACGTCCCCGAGGCTGGGCCCCGGGACGAGCTCCATCACGAAGTACGGACGACCGTCCTCCTCGCCGACGTCGAAGACCTGCACGACGTTCGGGTGGGTGAGCCGCGCCGCTGCCTGCGCCTCACGGGCGAAGCGCTCGCGCGCCTCGGGGTCGAGCGAGAGGTTGTCCGCGAGGAGCTTCACGGCCACGTTGCGCCCGAGCACCTCGTCCACGGCGCGGCGGACCACGCCCATCCCGCCGCTGCCGAGGACGTCGCCGAGGACGTAGCGGCCGTCGCCGACGGTCGACGGCCCACCGAGCGGGATGGTCCGGTCGGCTCTGCCGGGGCCGGACGACGGGTCGGCCATCAGTCGTCGTCCTTGTCGTCTTCCTTGTCCCCGCCCTTGTCGTCGTCCCTGCCCTTGCCCTCGCCGTCCTTCCCCTGGTCGGACTTGCCGCGCTCGCCCCGCTGCGGGTCGTCGTCCTCCTCCGGGGGCGGGGCGGGGTCGGGCTCGGGTTCGGGCTCGGCCTCACAGCTGACGTCGCGCACGAGGTCCCGCGTCGTGGCGATGACCTCGCTCGCGATGACGTCCGGCACGGTCCCGGCGTCGCGTGCCTCGGAGGTGACGGTCACGAGCCCGCCGGCGGTCCGGCGGGCCCCGCACGCGTCGCCGGCCTCGAGCTGTCCGGCCAGGACGTCCGCGCGGCCCGCGAGCTCCTCCGCGACGGCGGCGTCGACCGTCGGGAGGTCCCCGCCACCGCACGCGGCGGCGAGCACGACGACGAGCAGGGCGGCGGGGAGGACCCGGGGGGAGGGTGACGGCATGGGGTGAGCCTACGGAGGTTGGCCGGCACCTTCCACGGCCGACCTGTCCTCCGGGGGCCCGGCCTCGAACCGCTCCCGTCCCCCCTGAGTGGTTAGCACTCAGATATGGAGAGTGCCAGGAACAGTGGACACCTCGGGTACGTTGTCAGACCCCCACGGAGACCGGCGAAGCGTTCGCGGAGCCGTCCGGAAGCGCAGCGTTACAGTGGTTCGGTGGTTGACGGAGGTCCTACCGTAGGCACCCCCATCGCGGCCGATCACGGGAGAGCAGCACATGTTCGAGAGGTTCACGGATCGGGCCCGCCGGGTCGTCGTCCTCGCCCAGGAAGAGGCG
>JAHWKB010000265.1 GCA_019348115.1 Actinomycetota bacterium
CTGCCGGTCGCGTTCGAGGGCATCGACGTGCTGGGCGTGGACGCCACGCTGCCCGTCACGCTGGACGTCCTCGCCCAGCTCGACCGCTGCCGCGGGACGGCGGCGGAGCTGGGGCTCGAGCTCCGCCGTCCGCGGGTGCGGCCGCCCACGCTCTCCGCGCACCTCGTCGGGGACGTCGCCGAGCGGGCGGGGCTCGGGGCGGCCTGGCGGCTCGCCGCCTACCGCGGCTACTGGGAGGACGCCGCCGACCTCGGATCGGTCGACGTGCTCGTGGACCTCGCCGTGGAGGCCGGGCTCGCCGCGGACGCCGTCACCGCCGCGCTCGCGGACCGACGGCACCGTCTCGACCTCCGGCGCCGGATGGGGACCCGGCGCTCCGCCGGCGTCGGCGGGGTCCCGCTGCTCCTGGCCGACGGGACGTTCGTGCCGGCCGACCTCCCCGAGGCGGACCTCCGCGCCCTGGCGGCGCTGTCCTGATCCTCAGTCCGAGAACACCGCCTGCAGGGTGAGGAGCGACCCGTCCGGGAGCATCCGCTCGAGCACCGCCCGGTCGAACCGGCGCAGCGTCGCGAAGACCCGCCCCGACACCCGCTTGGCCCGGTCCGACGCGGCGAGCCCCGGGAGCTCGCCCGCCGAGACGTAGTAGGCGGCCGCCCACGCGATGGAGGCGAGCCCCGAGCCCCGGACGTCGGTCCGGGCGAAGCCGGCCGCGCGCCCGAGCCGGTGCAGCTCACCGGGCGTGAACGTGTGGAGGTTCGCGGCCATCGCGACGAGGTCCCAGAAGCGCTGCTCCTGGGCCGTCTCGGGGTCGTGCGCCGACAGCGGCCGCCCGACGACCCCACCGGCGGTCCGCGCCGCCCGGAGGACCTGCAGCGTCGCGCGGGCGGCCAGCCCCCCGATCCGGTCCGCCCACGGCGTCGGCTCCGACAGCGCGAGGACGGGGCCGCCGGGGCGGACGACCCGCCGCCACTCGGCCAGCGCCGCCGGCACGTCGTGGAGGTGGTGGAGGACGCCGCGGGTCACGACCGCGTCGAACGACGCGTCCGGGTAGGGGAGCGCGGCCGCCGTGGCCCGGACGAGGACGGGCTCGACCCCGAGGGCGTCGGCGTTGACGCGTGCCCGGGCGAGCATCCCGGGGGAGAGGTCGCACAGGTGGAGCTCGGCGACCTGCCCGACCGTGGCGAGCCCGAGCCCGAGGTAGCCGGTGCCGCACCCGACGTCGAGGACACGACCGAGCGGGCGGCGACCGAGCAGACGGCGCGCCTCGCGGGCGGCCTCCCGGGCCGTGTGCTCGTCGTAGCTGATCCCGAAGCGCTCGTCGTAGGTGCGGCACTCGACCTCGTGGAAGGCGAGCTGGAGCTCGTCGGGGCTGAGCTCGACCGGCCCGTCGGCCGCGTCCGTCGCCCGCTCAGCCATCCCCGCCGCCACCACCGCCGCCACCACCGCCGTTGCCGGACGGCGGCGGATCCTGGGGCGGCTCCTCCTCCGCCGGCGGCCGCTCCTCCGGCGGCGGGCTCGAGGGCGGCGGGCTCGAGGGCGGCGGGGCGGACTGGCGGGGCGAGGTGTTCCGCTCGATGATCTCGCGCTCCGGGACGTAGACGTTGCTCCAGTCGTCCGTCTCGGTCGAGCCGTCCTCGTAGGTGATCTCCCGCGTGACCTTGATGGAGAAGCCGTTGCGCCCGGACTGGATCGTGCGCGACGACTGTGGCCGCAGGGCCTTGTTCTCGCGGTACTCGGTCGGGTACGGCTTGGTGTTCGTGGGCTGGCCGTGGATCGCCCGGACCTGCTCGACGTCGTTGGAGCCGTAGAAGGTCACGGTGATCGACGTCGACGTGTGCGACGTCCGGACGAGGATGCCGTTGCCCGTCTCGTTGGTGAACTTCACGTCGATGTCGGGCGTCGGGAAGTTGAGCGTCGCCTCGCGACCCATCGGGTAGCGCGAGATGTAGAAGCTGTGGGGCTGGTAGGCGTCCGGCTCGATCCCGGCGAAGAACACGGCGTTCACGGTCGTGGTCCCGAACTGGGACACCCCACCGCCGCAGACGTCGACGATCTCCCCACGCAGGATCATGCCGGCGGGCTGGAACCCCTTCGAGCACGTCCGCTCGCCGGAGATCTGGTTGATCGAGAACTGCTCGCCCGGCCGGACGATGGTGCCGTCGACCATGTCGGCGAGCCGCTGGATGTTGTTCACCCGGGTCTGGCAGCACGCGTGGTAGGTGGTGAACGTCGACAGGAGGGTGTCGATGTTGAGGTCGCGCGCCTGCTCGGTGCTGAGCTCGGGCTGGACCTCGGCGAGGCGCAGCTCGGCGTCGTGGACCCCGCGCTGGAGGAGCTCCGCCATCTGCGCGGCCGCGAGCTCGGGGTCGAAGGTCAGCCCGTTCCGCGACGGCACGACCGGCACCTCGAAGGGGCGGGGCCGCCAGGTCGCGTCGGTCTTCGCGTCGAACGTGACGGGCGGCTCGCGCGGGGTCTCGAACCGGGCGTCGACCGGGGCGACCTCGAAGTCGCCGGCGAGCTCGGCGAAGAGCTCCTCGGTCTCCTCCGGCGTGATGTCGAGCTCGACGGTCCAGCTCCCGTCGTCCTCCTCGCGCTCGACGAGGGAGATGAGCGGCGCGAGCTGTGCCGGTGCCAGGGTCACGTCCCGGTTGGGGGAGCGCAGCCGCAGCGGCTCGTCGAGCGCCTCGCGGGCCTGACGGGCGACCTCCTCCACGTCCGCAGGATCGATCCGGGCCGGCAGGATCTCGACGGGGAGCTCGACGGTCTGCGGACCGGGTGTCGAGAAGGCCTCGAGCACCACCTCGCGGGTGGCCGCGACGTCGACCTCGACGCCGTCGGCGGGCGGTTGGCTCGTCACCTCGAGGGTGGCGGGATCGGCGGTGACGTCGCCGGGGAAGGGGCCGCGGTCGACCTCGCCCGCGATCGCGTCGAGCCGGGCGTCGAGCGCGTCGTCCTCGACACCCTCGACGAGCTCGACGGTCTCCTCCTGCCAGAAGGCCGTGACGTGGCGCCAGGTCCGGTCGATGACGCCGCCCTTCCGGCCGATGGACATCGCCTCGTCCACGGTCGCCTCGAGGTCGACGTCGTAGTCGACCTCCTCCGCCGTGATGACGTGCCGCTCGTCCCGGAACGTCAGCTCGACCGGGTCCGTCTCGCGCGAGCCGGCCAGCCCCGCGAGGGCCGAGCGGGCCTCCTCGGGCGTCAGGCCCCCGAGGTCGACGTCCTCGACGCTGACACCCGGGACCACCTCGCCGCGGTGCGCCAGACGGATGCCCGCCAGGGCGAGCAGGAGGAGGGCGAGCACGGCGACCACGGCCATGATCACGGTGGTGCTCGTGCGGCGCTCGGAC
>JAHWKB010000266.1 GCA_019348115.1 Actinomycetota bacterium
GGCGACCGCGGTGGTCGTTCGCGCGGCGGTGACCGTGGCGGTGACCGTGACCGTGACGGCGACCGTGACCGTGGCGGCGACCGCGACAAGGGCGGTGACCGCGAGCGCGGTGGCGAGCGCACCCGCGCCCGTCGCGACGACGACTCCTCGTCCGACAAGGGCGAGAAGAGCGACGACGGGGGCGAGCGCACCCGCACGCGCACCCGCAGCCGGTCGCGCGAGCGCGACTGAGCCCGTCCAGCACTGACGTCCGGGGACGGCGCGGGCAGGGGAGACCCGCCCGCGCCGTTCCCCGTTCCGGCACGAGGAGCACCGCGTGGAGTACGAGCAGACGATCCTCCCCTCCGGCGTCCGCGTCGTGACCGAGACGATGTCGTCGGTCCGCTCGGTGGCCCTCGGCTTCTGGCTCGGGGTCGGCTCGCGCGACGAGTCGCCCGAGGAGGCCGGCTGCTCGCACTTCCTCGAGCACCTCCTGTTCAAGGGCACGGCCAGTCGCAGCGCCCGGGACATCGCCGAGTCGCTCGACGCGGTCGGCGGCGAGATGAACGCGTTCACGTCCAAGGAGCTGACCTGCTTCTACGCGCGCGTGGTCGACCGCGACCTCCCGCTCGCCACCGAGGTGCTCGCGGACATGCTGTGCGCGGCCGCCAACACGCCCGAGGACGTCGACGCCGAGCGCGAGGTCGTGCTCTCCGAGATCGACATCCACCTCGACTCGCCCGACGACCTCGTGCACAGCGACCTCGCCGAGCTGCTCCTCGAGGGCCACCCGCTGTCGCTCGAGACCCTGGGCACGGTCGACTCCATCACCGACATGCCGCGCGACCGCATCCACGACTACTACGAGGCCAACTACCGCCCCGCGAACCTCACGGTCGCCGCGGCCGGCAACCTCGCCCACGACGAGGTCGTGCGCATGGTCGACGCTCTCGTCGGCGACCTCGGCCGGCCCGGCGGCGACCCGCCGGCCCGGACGGCTCCCGACACGTGGGGGACCGGTCGCGTCACCGTGCGCCACCGCCCGACCGAGCAGGCGCACGTCCTCATCGGCGGCCGTGCCCTGCCGTCGCAGGACCCGCGCCGACACGCGCTGCGCGTGCTGAACACCCTCCTCGGCGGCGGCATGTCCTCGCGCCTGTTCCAGGAGATCCGCGAGACCCGTGGGCTCGCCTACACGATCTACTCGTACGCCTCGGGGTACTCCGACGCCGGCGTGTACGGCGCGTACGCCGGCGCGACCCCACGCAAGGTCGACGAGGTGCTGAAGGTGATGTCGTCGGAGCTCGACCGGCTCGCGGACTCGCTGACCCCCGAGGAGGTCGAGCGTGCGAAGGGGACGCTGAAGGGCGGGATGGTGCTCGGCCTCGAGGACACCGGCTCGCGGATGTCGCGCATCGGCAAGGCCGTCTGCACCGGTGCGGAGCTCGTCACGGTGGACGAGGTCACGGCGCGCATCGACGCCGTCACCCTCGACGACGTCCGCGACATCGCGCGCGACGTCTTCGGCGGGCCACGTGCACTCGCCGTCGTCGGGCCGTACGCCGAGGACGAGACCGACCGCTTCGCGCCGTACGTCGCCTGAGGCTCGCCCACCGGGCGTGTGACATCCTGCGGGCCGTGACGGGCGAGGACGGCGGGTGATCTGCGAGGCGTGCGGCCACGAGCAGGACCGGGGACGGTTCTGCGGCCGCTGCGGCGCCCGCGTCGAGGCGGCCGACCAGCCGGCGCCCCGCCCATCCTGGACGCGTCCGGAGCGCCTGGTGCCGGCGGCGCTCGCGCTCGTCGTGCTGGTCCTCGCGCTCGGACGGCTGCTGGATCCCGGCCCCGCCGGGGGGAACGGGGCGACGCCCCAGGGTCCTCCGGACCGCTCGGCGGTGCGGACGCCGGCGTCCTCCGCCACGCCGACGGACGTCGCGCCGACCCCCTTCGCCGGCGCCGTGTTCCCCGACGGGACCGCGACGGTCCTGTTCATCGACGACGGCAGCGACGGCGTCGTGGGCCTCGACCTCGATGCCGGGACGAGCCAACACGTGGAGCTCCCCGGACAGCGCGCCGGCGACCGGCCCCACCGGCTGTGGCGGCTGGGCCACCAGCTCGTGGTGGGACAGGAGGGGCACGTCGTCGCGCTCCCCGGCGCCGACGGCGGGACGCGCACGCTCGGGACGGCGACCGGCTTCCTCCCCGCCGCGGATCCCCAGCAGCTGTGGGTGGCCGACGCGGCGGGCGGCTGGACGCTCGTGACCGCGTCGGGTGGGACCGTGGCGTCGCTCGATGCCATCCCCGGCTACGAGGCGGTCCGGGGGCTCCCCCGCGGGCTCGCCCTCCGGGACCGGACGGGGCGGCTGTGGCGCTACGACATCGCCGAGGACGTGCTCGTGGAGGCGCTCGGGGAGGAACGCCCGCGCTGGATCGGCGACGTCGTCCGCAGCCAGGTCGCGTGGTGCTCGGCGGACCCGTGCCGGCGCCTCAGCGTCGCCGACGCCGGCGGCGCCGAGGCGGTGGCCATCGGCGGTGGGGAGGCGTTCTCGGAAGGGCAGGTGTGGCTGTCGCCGGCTGGCGACCAGGTCGCGGCGGTCGTGGGAACTCCGGGAGGCGACGGGGCGGGCGTCGACCGTCGCTTGCGGGTCTACCGGACGGCGACCGGCGAGGTCCTCGCGGACGCCCCGGTCCCTCTCGGCGAGGTCTTCGGGAGCTGGACCGTCGACGGCCGGCAGTTCTTCGGCTGGGTCCACGCGTCCGCCACCGCCCCGGGTGCCCCGTCCGTCCTCGCGAGGTGGGCGGGCACCTCGATCGAGCTCGTCGACGCCCGCTCCGTCGGCGTCGACGACGTCCGCGGGGTCGTGGCGCTGCCGCAGCCCTCGGTCCGCGGGGTGTTCCGGGGCGGGGCGACGTGTGCCGAGAGCGACAGGAGCGACGCCATGGGGTCGCTCCCGGCCTGGCGGGGCGACGAGGTCCACGTCGCGCTCCTCCGCCCGGGCGGCACCGAGCCACCGGACCAGCTGTGGGTGGGCATCCCCGGTGCCGGGAGCGCGACGACCGTGACGGTCTCGGCTCGGCTCGCCGATGGCCAGCGGCAGGCGGAGTTCCGGACCGGGGGTGGCGCGGACTGGCGCACGGACATCACGATGCGCGGCGGCACGCGGACCGCCGACGGCTTCCCGCCCCACTGGGGGCTCGCGAGCCGCTTCCCCGAGCCGGGCTGCTGGGCGGTCACCGTCTCGACGGAGGAGCTGACCGAGACGGTCACCCTGGAGATCGAGTTCGACATCAGGTGACCGCACGCGCACGACCGACCCGCCTCACCGGACGGGTGAGGGGGCGGTCGTGCGTGTCAGAAGGGGAGCGGGT
>JAHWKB010000072.1 GCA_019348115.1 Actinomycetota bacterium
ACGCGATCGACGCCGGCATCGGCATGGTCCACCAGCACTTCATGCTCGTCCCGGTCTTCACCGTGGCCGAGAACATCACCCTCGGCGTCGAGCACACCAGGGGGCTCGGCCTCCTCGACCGGCGCTCCGCCGAGGCCGAGGTCCGCCGGCTGTCCGAGGAGTTCGGCCTCCCCGTCGACCCCCACGCGGTCGTCGAGGACCTCCCGGTCGGGGTGCAGCAGCGGGTCGAGATCCTGAAGGCGCTCCACCGCGAGGCCCGCCTGCTGATCCTCGACGAGCCGACCGCCGTGCTCACCCCGCAGGAGACCGAGGACCTCTTCCGCGCCATGCGGAGCCTCAAGGAGTCCGGCCGGTCGATCGTCTTCATCAGCCACAAGCTGAAGGAGCACAAGGCCATCGTCGACCGCATCTCGGTGCTGCGACGGGGCCGCATCGTCGGCACCGCGGACCCGGCGACGACCTCCGAGCAGGAGCTCGCCAACCTGATGGTGGGTCGGCCCGTCGAGCTGACCGTCGACAAGGCCGACCGCGACGCCGGCGAGCCCGTGCTGTCCGTCCGCGGCATCACCGTCCTCGGCGCGCGCGGCAAGCCCGCCGTGGACGGGGTCGACCTCGACGTCCACCGCGGCGAGATCGTCGCCATCGCGGGCGTCGAGGGCAACGGCCAGACCGAGCTGGTGCGCGCCATCACCGGGCTCGACCCCGTCACGGCGGGGACCATCGAGCTGCTCGGGCGCGACGTCACCGGCCTCAGCCGCAAGGAGCTCCTCCGCGCCGGCGTCGGCCACATCCCGGAGGACCGCAACCGGGAGGGGCTGGTCGGCGATTTCACGGTCGCCGAGAACCTCGTCCTGCCGATGTGGGACGCCGCACCCTTCGCGGAGCGGGGCCGCCGCCGCTTCGGCGCCATCGCCGAGCTCGCCGAGCGCGAGGTGGACGACTTCGACATCCGCACGCCGTCGATCCACACCACCGCCGGCTCGCTGTCGGGCGGGAACGCCCAGAAGGTCGTCGTCGCGCGCGAGTTCGGCCGCCCGCTCGACCTCCTCGTGGCGGCGCAGCCCACCCGGGGGGTCGACGTCGGCTCGATCGAGTACATCCACCGCCGCATCGTCGACAAGCGCAACGAGGGTGCGGCGGTCGTGATCGTCTCGTCCGAGCTCGACGAGGTGCTCGCCCTGGCCGACCGCGTCGCCGTGATGTTCCACGGCCGGCTGGTCGGACCGTTCCCGATGCCCGTGTCCAAGGAGGCGGTCGGGCTGATGATGGCGGGCGAGAGCCCGGACGAGGCGATGGGGGCAGCGCGATGACGACCCCGGAAGGGCCCGAGGAGCGCCAGGTGCCACCGCCCAGCCCCGACGCCGGCGGCGTCGACGAGCCCGAGGTCCGCGGCGCCGAGGAGCGCGACCGCGAGCACGCCGCGCCCGTCCACGCGGCGGCCGGGCCGATGGAGCGCTTCGTCGCGGCCGTCACCGGCACGAGCGTCGTCGTCACCATCCTCGCGTTCGTCTCGGCGATGGTCGTCGGCGCGCTGTTCATCGCGCTGTCCGAGGAGGCGGTGCGCGAGAGCATGGGCTACTTCCTCGCCCGGCCGACCGACGCCCTGTCCGCCGCGTGGAGCGTCAGCGCCGAGGCGTACGCCGCGCTCTTCCGGGGTGCGGTCGGGGGCGCCTACCAGCTGTCCGAGACCGGCACCGCGGCCATCCCGCTGATCCTCACGGGGCTCGCGGTCGCGATCCCGCTCCGCGCCGGCATGTTCAACATCGGGGGGGAGGGCCAGGTCATCGCCGGCGGCGTCGTCGCGGGCTTCGTCGGCTTCGCCCTCACGGGCCTGCCGTTCCTCGTCCACCTCCCGCTCGCCATCCTCGCGGGGATCCTCGGCGGCGCGGCCTACGGGTTCCTCCCGGGCATCCTGAAGGCACGGACGGGCGCGCACGAGGTCATCACGACCATCATGCTGAACAACATCGCCATCTACGTGACCGACTACCTGCTCTCCACCGACCGCTTCCGGCTCGAAGGCCGCAGCGACCCCATCTCGAAGACGGTCGAGGCGTCGGCGGTGCTGCCCCGGATCTTCGCCGGCCTGCGCCTCCACTGGGGGCTCCTGCTGGTCGTGGTGGTCGCCGTCGTCATCTGGTGGCTCCTCGAGCGCTCGACCTTCGGTTTCGAGCTCACCGCCGTCGGGAAGAACCCCGACGCGGCCCGGGCGGCGGGCATGAGCACGGGGCGCATGATCGTCCTCGGGCTGACCCTCGCCGGCGCCCTCGCCGGGCTGGCCGGCGGTGCCCAGATCCTCGGTCTCCAGCAGCGGATCACGGGCGGCTTCTCCGGTGGGCTCGGTTTCGACGGCATCACCGTGGCGCTCCTCGGGCGGGGGAGCGTGGGTGGCACGGTCGCCGCCGGCGTGCTCTTCGGCGCGCTCAAGGCCGGGGGCCGCTCGATGCAGGGTGCCACCGGCACCTCGCTCGACCTCGTCGTCGTGCTGCAGGCGCTGATCATCCTGTTCGTCGCCGCGCCCGCGCTCGTGCGGGCGATCTTCCGCATCCGCGCGGAGGGGCCGGCGACCGGGCAGCTCGCGAAGGGGTGGGGCGCATGACGACGGCCACCCCGCCCGACCTCGACCGCCGCAACCGCCGCTTCGGCATCTTCGCGATCCTCCTCGCGGCCATCGCCGGCGCCGTCTTCGCGACCGGGACCGCGGGCCTCGCCACGACCTTCCAGCTCAACGACGTGTTCGGCGAGCCTGCCTACGCGACCCTCCCGGCCCTCGTCGTGCCCGTTGCGCCGACCGCGCTGTTCCTCGCGCTCGTCATCGCGGGCGTCGGCCTCTACCAGGCCGTCCGCGGCTTCGGTGACCGCGCGACGGTCGTCATCTCGATCCTCCTGGGGCTGTTCGTCCTGGCGTTCCTCGTGTGGGCCGCCCGGGGCCAGCAGCTCCAGGTCCTGGCCCTCCTCCGCGGCACGATGCGCGCCGCGGTCCCGCTGGCGCTCGGGGCGCTGTCCGGGGTGCTGTGCGAGCGCGCCGGCGTCATCAACATCGCCATCGAGGGCCAGTTCCTCGCCGCCGCGTTCACGGCCGCGCTCGTCAGCTCCGCGACCGGCAGCCCGTGGCTCGGGCTCGTCGGCGGGATCCTCGCCGGCGGCCTCGTCGGGGCGCTCCTGGCGGTGCTGTCGATCCGCTACCGCGCGGACCAGATCGTCGTGGGCGTCGTGCTGATCGTGCTCGCCACCGGCGTGACCTCGTTCCTGACCTCACAGCTCCTGGTGCCGAACCCGGGGCTCAACGCCCCCGACCGCTTCGGGGCCGTCACCGTGCCGGTGCTCGGTGACATCCCCCTCATCGGGCCGTTGCTGTTCCGCCACAGCGTGACCGTCTACCTGATGCTCCTCGCGGTCGTCGTCGTCCAGATCGCCCTGTTCCGGACACGCTGGGGCCTGCGGCTCCGTGCCGTGGGGGAGCACCCCAAGGCGGCGGACACGGTCGGCATCCGCGTGCTCGCGACCCGCTACCGGGCCGTCATCCTCGGCGGCATGGTGGCCGGCATCGGCGGCGCCTACTTCACCCTCGACGCCGCCGGGCAGTTCAGCCGGGAGATGAGCGGGGGCCGCGGGTTCATCGCGCTGGCCGCGATGCTCGTCGGGCGCTACTCGCCGGCCGGGGCGCTCGGAGCGGCGCTGATCTTCGGCTTCGCCGACGCGCTGTCGACGTCGCTGCAGATCCTCAACGTCGGCATCCCCTCCACGCTGCTCCTGACCGCGCCGTACGTCGTCACGATCCTCGTCGTCGCGGGCCTCGTCGGGCGGCTGCGGATGCCGGCGGCCGACGGCCAGCCGTACGTCAAGGAGTGAGTCGGGCTCACTCCTCGGCGGCGTCCTCCTCGGTCTCGCCGGACCCGCCACCGGGGCTCACGACCTCCTCGGGGTTCTCGAGGTCGAAGGCGTCCTCCGGCAGCGTCTCGGAGACGGTGGCGGCGTCCCGCGCCGGGTCCGGGGTGGTGTCGAACTCGCAGGCCGGGAGGAGCAGGACCGCCGCCGTCGCCAGAGCGACGACGGTGGGGGAGCGGCGGAGGCGGCTCATCCGAGGAGCTTCGCGATGCGCTCGATGCCCTCGGTGAGGTCGTCGTCGCCGAGGGCGTAGGACAGCCGCGCGTACCCGGGCGCGCCGAAGGCCTCGCCGGGCACGACGGCGACCTTGGCCTCGTCGAGGAGGAGGGCGGCCAGCTCGAGCGTGGACTCGACCCGTCGGCCGGCGATCTCGTTGCCGAGCACGTCCTCGAAGGACGGGAACACGTAGAAGGCGCCCTCGGGCTCGAGGCAGGTCACGCCCGGGATGGCGTCGAGCCCCCCGGCCGCGATCCGCCGGCGGCGGTCGAAGGCTGCACGCATCTCGGCGACCGCGTCCTGGGGGCCGGCGAGCGCCTCGAGCGCGGCGATCTGGGCCACGTTGGAGACGTTCGACGTGACCTGGCTCTGCATGTTGTTGATGCCGCGGGCGACCTCGATCGGCGCGATCGACCAGCCGACCCGCCACCCGGTCATCGCGTACGTCTTCGCGACCCCGTTGACGACGATGGTCCGCGGGGCGGCCTCGGGCGCCACCACGGGCAGCGAGGCCATCTCGGCGTCGCCGTAGACGAGGTGCTCGTAGATCTCGTCGGTGAGGACCCACACGTCGTGGGCGGCAGCCCACTCGCCGATCGCCCTGACCTCCTCCGGGGGGTAGACCGCCCCGGTGGGGTTGGACGGCGAGACGAACACGAGGAGCTTCGTGCGGTCGGTGCGGGCCGCCTCGAGGTCGTCGATGCTCGCGCGGAAGCCCGTCTCCTTGGTCGTGGCGACCCGCACGGGCGTCCCGCCGGCGAGCGCGACCTGCTCCGGGTAGCTCACCCAGTAGGGGGACGGGATGATCACCTCGTCGCCCGGGTCGAGCATGGCCGAGAAGACGTTGAAGAGCGCGTGCTTCCCGCCGTTCGCCACGGTGACCATGTCGGGCGCCACCTCGAGGCCGGTGTCGCGGAGGGTCTTCGCCGCGATGGCCTCACGCAGCGCCGGCAGCCCCTGGGCGGGGGTGTAGCGGTGGTTGGCCGGGTCCGCGCAGGCGCGCTGCGCCGCCTCGACGATGTGCGCCGGCGTGGGGAAGTCGGGCTCGCCCGCCCCGAAGCCGATCACCGGCTCGCCCGCGGCCTTGAGGGCCTTGGCCTTCGCGGTGACGGCGAGGGTGGGCGACTCCTCGATGGCGAGGATGCGCTGCGAGAGGGGCGAGGTGGTCACGGCGGTCCCGGTGGTCGCGGGTGGGCATCAAGTCGAGGATAACTGCGGCGCAGACCACCGCTCGGCCGGGCGGTCCGGGCCCCACGCACCCCCGGCTACGTTCGTCGCGACCCCCGCCGTCCGCGACCACCGAGAGACCGCCGTGCGCCCCGACCTCAAGATCCCGTCCGACCTCCTCCCCGCCGACGGCCGCTTCGGCAGCGGCCCGTCGAAGGTGCGTCCCGAGGCCATCGGTCGGCTCGCGACCGTGGGCAGCGACCTGCTCGGCACGTCCCACCGCAAGCCAGCCGTGCAGGACCTCGTGAGGCGCCTGCAGGACGGCCTCGCGGAGCTGTTCTCGCTCCCCGACGGCTACGAGATCGTGCTCGCGAACGGCGGCGCGACCGCGTTCTGGGAGATGGCGGCGTTCGGCATCGTCGACGGCGCGAGCCAGCACTACGTGTTCGGGGAGTTCTCCTCGAAGTTCGCCGCGTCCGTCGCGGCGGCGCCGTGGCTGGCGGACCCCGTGGAGGTCGTCGCCGAGCCCGGCCAACGTCCCGCCCTCACCGCCAACCCCGACGTGGACGTCCAGGCGCTCACCCACAACGAGACGTCGACCGGGGTCATGATGGACGTCGCGCGTCCCGAAGACGACGCGCTCGTCCTCGTCGACGCGACCTCCGGCGCCGGCGGCCTCCCCGTCGACCTCACGCAGACCGACGTCTACTACTTCAGCCTCCAGAAGGGCTTCGCCTCCGAGGGCGGGCTCGTCGTGGCCATCTGCTCGCCGGCCGCGATCGAGCGCATCCTGCGCGTCTCCGCGGCCGGGCGCTACATCCCGGCGTTCCTGGACCTGGTGACGGCGGTCGAGAACAGCCGCAAGCACCAGACCTACAACACGCCGGCGATCTCCACGCTGTTCCTCGCGGCCGAGCAGGTCGACTGGATGAACGGCGAGGGCGGGCTCGACGCCATCGTCCGCGAGGGCGAGCGCAAGGCCGCGCACCTCTACGGCTGGGCGGACGAGCGCCCGTGGGCGAGCCCGTTCGTGTCCGACCCGGCCGCCCGGTCGCTCGTCGTCGGCACCGTCGACCTCGACGACGCGGTCCCCGCGGACGACGTGAACGCGGTCCTGCGCGCCAACGGCGTCCTCGACACCGACGCCTACCGCAAGCTCGGCCGGAACCAGCTGCGGGTGGGGATGTTCCCGGCCATCCCCCTCGCCGACGTCGCCGCCTACACGGCGAGCGTGGACTGGATCGTCGAGCAGCTGTGACCCCGCCGCCCGGGGGAGGGGACGGCCGGCCGTAGACTCTCCGCCGTCCGAGCCTCCAGGAGCGCCAGTGCAGATCGCCGTGACCGGGTCGATCGCGACCGACTACCTCATGACGTTCCCGGGTCGGTTCTCCGATCAGCTCGTCGCCGACCAGCTCGACCGCATCTCGCTGTCGTTCCTCGTGGACGAGCTCGAGGTCCGGCGCGGCGGCGTCGCGGCGAACATCTGCTTCGGCCTCGGCCAGCTCGGCCTGTCGCCGATCCTCGTGGGAGCGGTCGGGGCGGACTTCAACACCGACTACCGCTCGTGGCTGAAGCGCCACGGCGTCGACACGAGCGGCGTGCACGTCAGCGAGCTCAAGCACACGGCGCGGTTCCTCTGCACGACCGATCAGGACCAGGCGCAGATGGCCTCGTTCTACACCGGCGCGATGGAGGAGGCCCGGTTCATCGAGCTCGAGCCCATCATGGAGCGCAGCGGCCGGCTCGACCTCGTCGTGGTGTCCCCGAACGATCCCGAGGCGATGCTCCGACACACCCAGGAGTGCCGCGACCTCCGCATCCCGTTCATGGCCGACCCCGGCCAGCAGCTGGCGCGGATGGCGGGCGAGGAGATCCGTGAGCTCGTCGACGGCGCCGCGTACCTCATCACCAACGACTACGAGCGCGCGCTGCTGGAGTCGAAGACGGGCTGGACCAGCGACGAGGTCCTGAGCCGCGTGGGGGTGCGCATCACGACGCTCGGCCCGAAGGGGTCGCTCCTCGAGACCGCCGACGGCTCGGTGGTCGAGGTCCCGGCCGCCCCGGAGGAGCGACGCGCCGATCCGACCGGTGTCGGGGACGCCTTCCGCGCCGGCCTCATCGCCGGCCTCGCGTGGGGCTTCGGCCACGAGCGCGCGGCGCAGGTCGGCTCGATGGTCGCCACCTACGTCCTCGAGCACGTCGGCACGCAGGAGTACAAGATCCGCGGCGAGGAGTTCCTGCACCGGATCGCGGACACCTACGGCGACGAGGCGGCCGAGGACGTGCGCCCGCACCTGGTCTGACGGCGGCCAGGTGCGGGAGGCCGGGGTCCGCGTATCGCTCACCTCCTGAGCGGAGCCGGGCTCGGCCACTACGTTCCCCGGTCCCTCACCGAGCGGACGGGAGCCCGCACGTGCATGCCGACGACGTCCTCGACACCCTCCGCGGCCACCTCGTGGTCGACGGCTTCGACTTCGTCCTCGACCTCGAGCAGAGCCGGGGGTCCTGGCTCGTCGACGCCAGGGACGGCAGCCGCTACCTCGACATGTTCACCTTCTTCGCCTCCAACGCGCTCGGCATGAACCACCCGCGGCTCGCGGACGAGTCGATGCGGGCCCGGCTCGGTGCGGTCGCCGTCAACAAGCCGTCGAACTCCGACGTGTACTCGCGGGAGCAGGCGGCCTTCGTCGCGACGTTCGAGGAGGTCCTCGGCGACCCCCGGCTGCCGTACCTGTTCCTCATCGAGGGCGGCGCCCTGGCGGTCGAGAACGCGTTGAAGGCCGCGTTCGACTGGAAGTCGCGCCACAACGAGGCCAACGGCCGCGACCCCGCGCTCGGGACCCGGGTGCTCCACCTCGAGGGCGCCTTCCATGGGCGCACCGGCTACACGATGAGCCTCACCAACACCGACCCGAACAAGGTCGCGCGGTTCCCCAAGTTCGACTGGCCGCGGATGCCGGCGCCGGCGCTGCGCTTCCCGCTGGACGAGCACGAGGAGGACAACCGCGCCGCCGAGGACGTCGCACTCGCGGCCGCCGAGGCCGCCTTCGACCAGCACCCGCACGACATCGCCTGCTTCATCGCCGAGCCGATCCAGGCGGAGGGCGGCGACCGTCATCTCTCGCCACGCTTCCTGCAGGCGATGCAGCAGCTGTGCCGCAAGCACGACGCCCTGTTCATCATGGACGAGATCCAGACCGGCGTCGGGCTGACCGGGACCTCCTGGGCATACCAGCAGCTCGGCGTCGAGCCGGACCTCGTCGCGTTCGGCAAGAAGCTCCACGTCTGCGGGGTCATGGGCGGCGGCCGCCTCGACGAGGTCGACGGCCACGTCTGGCAGGCGGCCGGGCGGATCAACTCGACCTTCGGGGGCAGCCTCGTCGACATGGTCCGGGCGACCGAGATCCTGCGCGTGATCGCCGAGGAGTCGCTGCCGGTGCGCGCCGCCGAGCTGGGGGAGAAGCTCCTCGGTCGCCTGCGCGAGCTCGAGGACGCCCACCCGAACGCCTCCAACGCCCGCGGGCGCGGCCTGATGTGCGCGATCGACCTCGCCGACCCCGAACGCCGCGACCGGGTGACCGCCGCGATGTTCGCCGACGAGCACGTGTTCCTCCTCGGCTGCGGGCCCCGGACCCTGCGCTTCCGACCCTCCCTCACCGTCACCGAGGACGAGCTCGACGCCGCCGTCGCGGCGCTCGACCGGGTCCTCTCCGCCGTCTCCTAGGAGCGCACCATGCCCGAGCCCCGCGACGTCTTCTCGCTCCTCGACGGCGAGCCGCACCGCACCGACGCGGAGCTCGTCGAGGTCACCAACCCCGGCGACGCCGACGACGTCGTGGCGCGGGCCCAGCTCGCGGACGCCGACGCGTTCGTCGCGGCGGCCCGGAGCGCCAAGGTGGCGCAGCTCGAGTGGCGGCGTGTCCCGGCGCCCGTCCGCGGCGTGGCGGTGCACGAGCTCGGTCTCATCCTCGAGCGCAACAAGGAGGCGCTGAGCCAGCTCGTGACGCGCGAGATCGGCAAGCCGATCGCCGAGTCTCGCGGCGAGGTGCAGGAGGCCATCGACACCTGCATCTTCTTCGCCTCCGAGGGGCGCCGGCTCTACGGCCAGACGGTGCCGAGCGAGATGCCCGACAAGCAGCTCTTCACCTTCCGCGTGCCCGTCGGGACGATGGCGGTCATCACCGCCGGCAACTTCCCCGTGGCCGTGCCCAGCTGGTACGTCGTCCCTGCCCTCCTCGCCGGGAACGCCGTCGTGTGGAAGCCGGCCGAGTACACCCCGGCCATCGCGGACGCCTTCACCCGCCTGATCCACGCCGCCGGCTTCCCGCCGGCCGCCTTCCAGATGGTGCTCACCGATGGCCCGCAGACCACCATGGGGCTCGAGCGCGCGATGGACGAGGGGCTCCTCGACAAGGTCGGCTTCACCGGATCCTCGGAAGTGGGGCGCTCGATCGGGGAGCTCTGCGGCCGCAACCTCGTGACCCCGACGCTCGAGCTCGGCGGGAAGAACCCGCTCGTCGTGATGCCGGACGCCGATCTCGACCTCGCCGTCGAAGGTGCCCTCTTCAGCGGGTTCGGCACCGCCGGGCAGCGCTGCACCTCGCTCGGTGTGGCCATCGTGCACGAGTCGGTCCACGACGAGTTCCTCGGGCGGTTCGACGAGGCCGCCCGCAACGCGGCCGTCGGCGACCCGACCCAGCCCGTGCTCTACGGCCCGATGATCAGCCGGAAGTTCGCCGACACCTTCGAGCGGTGGCTCGACAAGCTCGAGCCGCATCACGACGTCCACGGGTCGACGGGGCGGGGGCGGATCACGGCCGACAACCCGCGTGAGGGCTTCGTGGGCGACCCGGCGAAGGGGCTCTACTACCACCCGACGATCGTGTCGGGCGTCACGATGGACGACGTGCTGTACCAGCAGGAGACGTTCGGCCCCATCGTGCCGGTCGCCCGCTTCTCGTCCTTCGACGAGGCCCTCGAGCTCGCCAACGGGCACGGCTACGGCCTGTCGAGCGCGATCTACACGACCGACCCGCAGTCGGTCTTCCGCTTCCGCGAGGGCGTGTCGGCGGGGATGCTCTCGGTCAACAACTCGACCTCCGGCGCCGAGGCCCACCTCCCGTTCGGCGGCAACGGCAAGTCCGGCAACGGCGCGCGGCAGTCCGGGATCTGGATGCTCGAGCAGGTGACCCGCTGGCAGTCCATGAACTGGGACTACTCGGGCAGGCTGCAGAAGGCGCAGATGGACGTCGCGACGTTCGACGCCGACCGCGACTTCACCCTCTGAGAGCGTCCGGTACGACCGCGGGGCGCGGGGCTACTCCCCGCCCTGGCTCCGGAGGAAGCGCTCGAGCTCGGCGGCGATCTGGTCGCCGGTCGGGAGCGGACCTCCGCCGCCGAGCCCCGCATCGTCGGCGAGGTCGTCGTCGTAGACCTGCTCGAGCTGCTCGATGTGCTCGGTGA
>JAHWKB010000267.1 GCA_019348115.1 Actinomycetota bacterium
CCGCGTGCCGTGCGGCGCCCGTCCGGCCCTACCGGACACCGCGGGTGTCGTTCGGGTCGGCCGCTCGGAGGTGATGGCGCACGGGGACGACCGCCGGCTCCCACCGTCCCGGCTCGCTCGTGGTCGCCGAGGACCCGTGCGTCGTGTCCTCGTCACTGCGTTGGCGGCATCGTACGCCGGACGGGTGGACCTTTCACACCCCTGCTACCTTCCGCGCCCATGGCGACGAAGAAGAAGCTCACGAAGACGCAGCTCAAGGAGCTGCGCACGGCCCTGGAGGCCGAGCGGGAGGTGCTCGTCGCCCAGGCGAGCGACCTCGACGCC
Organism: Actinomycetota bacterium; assembly: GCA_019348115.1. Lineage (GTDB taxonomy): Bacteria > Actinomycetota > Nitriliruptoria > Nitriliruptorales > Nitriliruptoraceae > JAHWJY01. The sequence continues at coordinate 325 of JAHWKB010000267.1, forward strand.
GAGGCCGACATCAAGCAGTGGCGTGACGGCGGGTTCGACGACGACCCCGCCGACACCGGCTCGGCCAACTTCGAGCGCGAGCGCGCCCAGTCGCTCGCCAACCACGCACGGCGCATCCTGCTGCAGATCGACGACGCGCTGGCGCGGATGGACAACGGCACCTACGGCTACTGCGAGCGCTGCGGCGACCCGATCGAGTTCGCCCGCCTCGAAGCCATCCCCTACGCGACCCTGTGCCTCGAGGACAAGCGCCGGGACGAGCACGGTCGCTGACGGATGCCCGTCCTCACACCGCTGCAGGCGGACCGCTCCGCCGCGCGCCCGGCGGGGGACACCGCACCCGCCGACCCGTGGCTGATCCAGGTCGGGCTGCTGGCGGCGGCGGCGGCGTACCTCCTCGACCAGGCCACGAAGCACGTCGCCGAGACCGTGCTCGTCCGGAGCCGGTTCGTCCCGTGGCTGTCCGACCGCGTCGGCTGGCAGCTGACCTACAACGACGGCGGCGCCTTCGGCTTCCCGGCCCCGTCGATCTTCTTCCTGGTCGTCACGGTCATCGTCACCGTCATCGTCGTCCGCAACCTCCCGATCGTGGAGCGACCCGGACAGGCCGTCGCCTACGGGCTGCTCCTCGCCGGCGCGCTCGGCAACGCCACCGACCGGGTGCTGCGCACCGGCGACCCCGGTGATCCGCGCTACCTCCACGGTCACGTGATCGACTTCGTCGCGTGGGGCGACTTCCCCCGCTTCAACCTCGCCGACGTCGCCATCACGATCGGGTTCGCGCTGCTCGTGATCTCGCTGTGGCTCGAGGAGCGACGCCTCGACGAGGCGGCCTGAGCATGGCGACGTCCTTCACCGTCCCGCCGGAGCAGGACGGGGCGCGCCTCGATGTCGTCCTCGCCGACGCGCTCGGGGAGTCGCGGTCCGCCGCCGCGGGACGCTGCGCCCGCGGCGAGGTCTCCATCGGCGGGTCCGTGGTGACGAAGTCCTACCGCGCGCAGGCGGGCGAGGTGGTGCTCGTCGCCGACGCTCCCGAGGTCGAGACCGGTGGCGCCGGCGTCCCCGTCCCACCGATCCGGTACGAGGACGAGCACCTGCTCGTCGTCGCCAAGCCCGCGGGGCTGGTCGTCCACCCGGGCGCCGGGCACGCGGCCGGGACGCTCGTCCAGGTGCTCGCGGACGCGGGCATCCCGCTCGCCCCCGCCGGGGACGAGCGCCGGCCGGGCATCGTCCACCGGCTCGACCGTGAGACCTCCGGGCTCCTCGCCGTCGCGAAGACCGCGCCCGCCTTCGAGGGCCTGGTCGCGCTGCTGCAGGCCCGCGACGTCCGCCGTCGCTACCTCGCCGTCGTCGAGGGCGCCCCGCCGGCCGACCGTGGCCGGGTCGAGGCACCGATCGGTCGCGACCCCAAGGACCGCATCCGCTTCGCGTGCATCCCCGAGGGCAAGCCGGCCGTCACCGGCTGGCAGCTCCTCGACACGGGCACGGCCCCGGGCCTCCCGGACCCGGGTGGGCGGGTGAGCCTCCTGCGCTGCCGCCTCGAGACCGGCCGCACGCACCAGATCCGCGTGCACATGAGCTACGCCGGCTGCACGGTCGTCGGCGACCGGCTCTACGGTGCCAGGCGCGACCTCACGGCGGCGCTGGGCGCCGAGCGGTTCGCCCTCCACGCCGAGGAGCTCGGCTTCGTGCACCCCGTGACCGGCGAGGACGTGCACGTGACCGAGCCACCGCCGGAGGACCTCGCCGCCCTCCTCGAGCGCGCCGGCATGGAGGTCCCCGCACCGACGCCGGGAGCGGCCTGATGTCGCCCTCGCGGCCCGGACCCGAGGGGCCCGGACCGGACGGGCCCGGACCGGACGGGCCCGGATCGGACGGACTCCCGGGGTCGCTCGCCCGTCTCGACCAGCGGCTCGTGCCGAGGATGCAGCGCGGCGCCCGACGCGTGGCGCACGCCCTGGGATCCCCGCTGCGGCTCGTCGCGCGGGTCGAGGAGCGCCTCTTCCCGGGCCTGGTCCGACGCGTGGTCCCGGCGTGGCGCGTGCCGGCGCTCCTCGCGGCCGTGATCGTCGTCCTCGGCTCGGCCGTGCACCTCCAGCGCTTCCCGGAGCTCCGCGATGCCCAGCGCGAGGCCGCGAGCGGCGTCGAGGACCCGTCCGTCGCCCAGCCCACGGGCGACGAGGTCGACCCGATGGACCTGTCGGCCTCGAGCGTGGGGCCGCGCCAGGGGCAGGAGATCGCCGTCTACCTCGCCGAGCGCCGGCCGGTCCTCGCCGACCTCGAGGCCGAGGAGGACGTCGCCGCGGTGGTGTCCTTCGTCGAGTACGTCACCGCGGAGGAGGCGGTCGCGGCGCTCCCCGACGAGGTCCGGGTGGTCCGCGCGCAGTACCGGATCCCCGCCGAGGGTGAGCGGCCGCGGGAGGTCAGCGCGGAGGGGGACGACCCGGCGGGCGAGGTCGACGCCGCGGTCCAGGAGGCCCTCGGGCCCATCGAGGACGAGATCACCGAGGTGCAGGCGCTCCTCGACTCCGACAGCGTGGAGGACCCGTCGTTCCTCGCGGACCTCGAGCGCCGGCTGAGCGAGCTCGTGAGCGTGCGCAACCTCCTCCAGGCCGCCCCCGACGTGGTCTTCGCACTGGTCGTCGAGGGGCCCGTCGACGAGCTCCAGGCGCTCGCCGAGCGCGACGACGTGCGCCTGGTGGACCCGGCGCGACCCGGGGTCTCGGGCGGCGACGTCGCCTTCTACGGGCTCCTGCCCGAGGATCGCGAGACGGCGAGCTTCGGGTCCGCCAGGTGAGCGCCGCGCAGCCGGCCGCGGCCACCGTGGCCTGGTACGGTCCTGCGCGAACGACACGCGTGTGACTTCCCCGCACACGCCGGTCGTCGGGCGACGATGACGGCAGCCCCGCCGCAGGCCGGCGGGGCGGACAGTTGGTTGGGGGTAGGTCCGTGGGCAGTGGGGAACAGTTCGTCCACCTCCACGTCCACACCGAGTTCTCGATGCTCGACGGGGCGTCGC
>JAHWKB010000010.1 GCA_019348115.1 Actinomycetota bacterium
CCGGGGAGTACGCGATGGTCAAGGCCGCCGCCGACCGGGGCTGGATCGACGGCGAGCGCGTCATGCTCGAGGCCCTCACGTCGATCAAGCGCGCGGGCGCCGCCACGATCCTCACCTACGCCGCCGTCGAGCTCGCCGAGCGCCAGTCGAGCAGCGGCGCCAGCCGACCTCGCGGATCCGACAGCCGGTGATGGGCTCCGCGCCTGCGTGGCTGACCGAGGTCCCCTACGCCCACCGCGGGCTGCACGACCCGGAGGGCACGCGTCCCGAGAACTCGCTCGCCGCCTTCGAGGCCGCGGTGGAGGCGGGCGTCGGCATCGAGCTCGACGTCCACCTGACCGCGGACGGGCACGCGGTCGTCACGCACGACGACGACCTGGAGCGGGTCACCGGCCGGCGCCTGTCGGTGGCCGGGAGCCCGCTCGTGCACATCGCGGCGCTGCGGCTCGGGGCGACGGACGAGCGGATCCCGACGTTGCCGCGCGTGCTCGACCTCGTGGCCGGTCGGGTCCCCGTCATGGTCGAGATCAAGAACGTACGGCGCGAGGTGGGGGCGCTCGAGCCCGCGGTCGCCGCCGCCCTCGACGGTCGGCCCGGCCCGGTGTGCGTCGCGTCCTTCAATCCCCGCACGGTCGGTTGGTTCGCCCGGTACCGCCCTGAGGTCGTGCGCGGACAGACGTCGTCGTCCTACGCGGACGTCCCGGCGCCGTACCTCGCCCGGCGGTTCCTCGCGTCGATGACGGCGAACCGGTGGACGCGCCCGCACTTCGTCAGCTACGAGCTGTCGGCGCTGCCCAACGCCTGGTGCGACCGCTGGCGCGACCGCGGCGGGGCGCTCGTGACCTGGACGGTCCGCTCGCCCCAGGACGTGGTGAAGGCGCGTGCCGTCGCCGACACGGCCATCTTCGAGCACGTCCACGTCCCCTGGTGACGCTTCACCCGACCACGTCGAGGAACTCGCGGACGGTCGCCTCGTAGCGCTCGGGGTCGGTGTTCCAGCTGCGGACGTGGCCGGCGCCCGGGACGCGGAGGTAGGTGACGATGTCGGGGCGCGCCTCGGCGACGGCGTCGGCGAGCTCGACGGGCACGGTCGCGTCGGCGGCCCCGTGGATGAGGAGCTTCGGGTGCCGGAACGTCGCCGGGTCGTGGCGCATCTCGGCCCAGTCGATGCCGATGCGCGCGCTCGCGAGGCGCATCGTGGCCGGGAGCAGCAGCGGCAGGACCGACAGCGGGAGGCCGCGGTCGATGGCCGCGGCGCGGATCACGGGACCCCAGTCGAGGACCGGTGCCTCCAGCACCATGGCCCGCACCTTCGCCGCCAGCGGGGACAGCGCCGCGAAGTTGACGACGCACGCCCCGCCCATGGAGAAACCGACCGGGATCACGTCGTCCGCGCCGTGGTCGAGCGCCCACCGGACGGCAGCCTCGACGTCCTCCCACTCCGTCCCGCCCAGGTGCGAGCGGCCGTCGGGGGAGGGCGGCGCATCGGGGTCGTTGCGGTACGAGATGACCAGGGCGGAGAGCCCCTGGGCGAGCACGGCGGACAGCATCCGGAAGGCCTCGTGCCGGCGGGCGCTGCGGCCGTGCACCATGACCACGCACGTGCCCGCCTCGCCGGGGAACCACCACGCGGGGCACGGCCCCACCGGGCTGTCGTAGGTGACCTCCTCCCACGCCACCCCCAGGAGCGAGGGGTCCGCGGGGTACGCGTAGGCGTCGAGCGCGCCGTCCACGCCGGCCCCGGGCGGGTCGCCCTGCAGGAGCGTGAAGGGACGGACCGCCCCACCGTCCCCGGAGGTGGCGACGCGCCCGACCCGGCCGTAGCCGTCGGGCCACACGAGTCCCCAGACCCCGGGCCGGTCCGCCCCGCTGCCGCTCAGCGTGACCTCGGCGGCGCCGGACGCCTCCACGCGGACCTCGTCGTCGGCGCGTGGTGGCGGCGGCCACGCCAGCGCCGGGGGCTCGGTGAGCCGGTTCGCGTAGTACCAGGTGGCGCCTCCCGCGGCGGCGAGGAGCGCCGCGGTGCCGGAGATGCCCGCCGCGGACCAGGCCCTGAGCGATCGAGAGGTCACGGGCGAACTCTACGGGTCCGTGGCGTCCCGGCCGTGGAGCGGGCCGCGGGGAGGACGGCGCTACGGTGTGGTCGATGGACACTCCCACCTCGGAACAGCTCTTCGCGCGTGCCCAGCGGGTCATCCCCGGCGGGGTCAACTCGCCCGTGCGCGCCTTCGGCAGCGTCGGTGGCACGCCGCGGTTCCTGTCGCAGGGCGAGGGCGCGACGGTCGTCGACGCCGACGGCAACCGCTACATCGACCTCGTCCAGTCCTGGGGCCCGCTGCCGCTGGGTCACGTCCGCGACGAGGTCGTCTCGGCCGCCCGCGACGCGCTCGAGCGCGGGGCCACCTTCGGCGCCCCGACGGCCGGCGAGGTGGCCCTCGCCGAGGCGATCCGCGACGCCGTCCCCTCGGTCGAGCAGGTCCGCCTCGTGAGCAGCGGGACCGAGGCGGCGATGTCCGCCATCCGGCTCGCGCGCGGTGCGACGGGACGGTCACGCATCCTCAAGTTCGCCGGGCACTACCACGGCCACAGCGACGCCCTCCTCGTGCAGGCCGGCTCGGGCGTGGCGACGCTCGGGATCCCGGGCTCGCCCGGCGTCACGGCCGGCGCCGTCGCGGACACCGTGATCGTGCCGTGGAACGACCGCGACGCGGTCGAGGCCGCCGTGACGGACGCCGGCGACGACCTCGCCGCCATCCTGTGCGAGCCCGTCGCCGCCAACATGAACCTCGTGCCGCCCGCGGACGGCTTCCTCGCGTTCCTCCGGGAGCAGGCCGACCGCTCCGGCGCGCTGCTGGTCTTCGACGAGGTCATCACCGGGTTCCGGCTCGGCCGCGCCGGCGCCCAGGGGCGGGCGGGAGTCACGCCTGACCTGACCGTGCTCGGCAAGGCCATCGGCGGCGGCTTCCCGCTGGCGGCGTTCGGCGGCCGCGAGGAGCACATGCGCCACCTCGCCCCGGTCGGCTCCGTCTACCAGGCGGGCACGCTCTCGGGGAACCCCGTCGCGGTCGCGGCCGGCCGGGCCCAGCTCGACCTCCTGACCGACGACGTCTACGTCGAGCTCGAGGACATCACGACCCGCCTCGTCGAGGGGCTCCGCAGCGCCTTCGCCGACGCCGGGGTGACCGCGCGCGTGCGCCAGCACGGCACGCTCGCCGGCATCCTGTTCGCCGCCGCCGACCCCACCTCCTACGAGGAGGTCCGACGCGCCGACCACGACCGGTACGCGCGGTTCTTCCACGCCATGCTCGAGCGGGGCGTGGCGCTCCCACCCTCCGGGTACGAGGTGCTGTTCACCTCCACCGCGCTCGACGACGCGACCATCGAGGTCGTCGCGGCGGCCGCACGCGAGGCCGCGGCGACCCTCGACTGAGGCTCTACCCTCGACCTCCCCGGTCCCGACCCGCAGAGGTCCCGTCGTGCGCCGCTCGGTCGTCGCCCTCGCGCTCCTCGCCACCCTCGCCGCGTGCGCGGGTGAGCCGTCGGCTGCACCGTCCACGCCGGCGGGCGACCCGAGCGTGGTCCCGATCGGCACGCTCACCGGCGGGGACCCCCTGCCCGAGGTCGAGCTCGCCGGCCTCGGCGACCAGGACGCGATCGACACGGCCGAGCTGGGCGGTCCGGCCGTCCTCAACTTCTGGGCGACGTGGTGCGCCTTCTGCGTCGAGGAGATGCCCGACCTCGAGGAGGCCCACCAGGCGCTCGGGGACCAGGTCCGGTTCGTCGGGATCGACCGGGAGGATCCCAACGTCGACAAGGCCGTCGCCCTGGCCGACGAGACCGGGGTCACCTACGAGCTCGTGACCGACCCGGACGGGGCGTTCTTCCGCGCCGTCAGAGCCCGCGGGATGCCCACCACGGTGTTCGTGGACGCCGGCGGCGTGATCCAGTACCGCCACGCCGGCCCGCTCACGAGCGCGCAGCTCCTCGAGCTCGTCGAGGAGCACCTCGGGGTCACGGCGTAGCCCCTCCCGGCTTCCGGACGGCGGGGCACCGCTGGTAGGCTCCGGCCGCCTCTGCTGGAGTCCCGGACGGAACAGGAACGGGTGTGCGACTGAGCTGGTTCGGAGAGTTCTTCGGAGCTCTCCCCGACGCGGCGCGTGGTCTCTACCAGTTCGGCGATCCGAGCGGTCTCGGACGCGGCTGGTGGGGGATCGTCATCCTCCTCATCTGGGGGATCTTCCTCATCGCGCTGCCGCTGATCGTGGCCAAGCGGACCTACGGGACGCACGAGTGGGTCTCGGCCACGATGGGCGTGATCGGGGCCCTGTCCATCTTCTGGTGGGTCTACGGGATCCTCCCGTCGGCCTGGATCTACTACCTCGACGGCAGCAAGGAGGTGCTCGCGGGACCGATCATCCCCGCCAGCGCCGGGCTGACGTTCGGGTCGGGGGAGGGCGCCTACCGGCTCGACATCGCCTCGAACCTCTACGACGTCATCCGTGACACCGTCGTCGTCGTGCAGCACCTGGTGGCGTTCGTGATCACCTTCTGGGCGGCGCTGAAGATCCAGGCCAAGTACCCCCGCACCCTCGCCGCCGGCGAGGTCAAGCCCGAGGCCGGCGGCTACAAGTAGCCGGCGCCGGGCAGGACGCGACCGACCGAGGAGGACGACGTGGGAAAGACGGACAGGGGTGAGCACCCCCTCATGTTCGACGACTACGTCGTCCAGCAGGTCGACGCCCAGTGGCTGCAGGAGCGCGTCAAGCCGAAGCGACACATCGGGCTCACGCCCGAGCTCTGCATCCTCTGCCGGGCCTGCGAGGACGTCTGCCCCTGGGAGTGCATCTACATGATGTCCCCCGACATCATCCAGGACGCGGACAACCCCAACGTCATGTCCCTGGCCGAGCAGTCCCACGCCGTCTTCATCATCGACGACAACGAGTGCACCCGTTGCGCCATCTGCGTCGAGCGGTGCCCGTCCGACGCCCTGTGGCTCGGCCGCACCGACCAGTAGCACCGACCACCGCCGTCATCCGTTCCGCGAGCCGCACGTGCCCGCGACCCCCCGCAGCCGAGGAGAGCACGCGTGTCGAGGATGTCCGACTTCCTCAGCGACGTGAAGCAGCGCCGTGAGGAGCTGAAGGCCAAGCGCCCCAGCTCGTTCGGCGAGGTGAAGACGTCGGTCCAGGACAACGTGATCTGGAAGTCGATCTTCCGTCCCGGGTCCATCTACCGCAAGGGCTACCGCGACACCTCGCGGGACCGCGCCCTCGCGGCGATGAACAACGTGCTCTACCACCTGCACCCGGTGAAGGTGAAGCGCCACGGCCTGAAGCTCACCTACACGTACTGCCTCGGTGGGCTGTCGTTCTTCCTCTTCATCCTGCTGACCATCACCGGCATCTTCCTCATGTTCTTCTACCGGCCCACCGCCGGCGCGGGCTCCGAGCTCGCCTACCTCGACATGCGCAACCTGTCGGCGTCGGTGACCTTCGGCAACCTGGTGCGGAACATGCACCGATGGGGTGCCCATCTCATGGTGTTCACGGTCTTCCTGCACATGGCGCGCGTCTTCTACCACGGTGCCTACAAGCCACCGCGCGAGTTCAACTGGGTCGTCGGCGTGATCCTGCTGACCCTGACGCTCCTGCTGTCGTTCACCGGCTACCTGCTGCCCTGGGACCAGCTCGCCATCTGGGCCGTCACCGTCGGTACCGAGATGATGGGCTTCACCCCCGTCTTCGGGAAGCAGGTGCAGTTCGTGCTCCTGGGCGGGGTCGAGATCGGTCCCAACACCCTGCTCCGCTGGTACGTCCTGCACGTGCTGTTCGTGCCGTTCGTCACCGTCATCTTCCTCGCGGTCCACTTCTGGCGGATCCGCAAGGACGGCGGCATCTCCGGTCCGCTCTAGAGCATCCGCTGCGTCCGCCACCAGCGGCGAGGAGAGAACGATGTCGGAAGAGGTCCAGATCGATCAGGAGGTCTACGACCGCCTGATCGCCGAGGGCAAGAGCGAGCGCATCGCCCGTGCCAAGGCCAAGGCGGCCTCGGTGCGCAAGGGCAAGGTCGCCGCCGGCCAGGAGCTCGGCCCGAAGTCCCCCGAGGAGAACCAGCAGGCCCTCGCCGCCTTCCGGGAGAGGAGCGGCGGCGGTGCCGCGACCGCCGGCGCGGGCGGTGGCGCAGCGACGGCGACCAAGGAGGTCCCCGCCAGCCGCCTGTCCCCCGAGGAGCGCGCGGCACGCGTCTCCGCCTCGCTCGGCGGCAACGGCAACGGGGGCTCCATCGGCGTGCCGGCCTCGTCGGCCCACACCCACCGCCTCCTCGCGCTCGTGCCGCCCGCCGGCATCCAGCAGGTCCAGTCGAAGCAGCAGGACAAGGTCTACACCTGGCCGCACCTGCTGATCGTCGAGTTCGTGGCGCTGCTCGCGATGACCGCGGTCGTGCTCGTGACCTCGTTCTTCCTCGACGCCCCGCTCGGTGCGCTGGCGAACCCCAACCTCACGCCGAACCCGTCGAAGGCCCCGTGGTACTTCCTCGGGCTCCAGGAGCTCCTGCGCTACTTCCACCCGATGGTCGCCGGTGTGACGATCCCCGGCGTCGGGCTGATCGTGCTGGGTGCCGCCGCCTACGTCGACAAGAACCCCTCGGCGAAGCCCGAGAACCGCAAGTTCGCCAACATGGCGATGACGTTCTTCCTCGTCATGTGGACCGTGTTCGTCTTCGCCGGCTCGTTCTTCCGCGGCCCCGGGTTCAACTGGGTCTGGCCGTGGGTCGACGGCCTCTTCTTCGAGCTGTAAGGGACGCCTGTCATGTCCGAGAACCCATCCCGCCGGCTCCCCGAGCTCAAGCCCGTCGAGCGCCGGACGTTCCTGCGCTACAGCCTCATCGGCGCGACCGGTGCGGGCCTGGCCGGCTTCGGTGCGAGCCTCCTGGGCTTCCTGTGGCCCAACCTCTCCGGCGGCTTCGGTGCCGACATCACGCTGCCGGTGTCCGCAGCGGAGCTGGCGGCGGTCATCCGCGAGGACCGCGCGCCGTACCAGTTCCCCGCCGGGCGCATGTACATCGTCACCTGGGACCCGAAGATGCCCGGTGCCGAGGAGCAGTACGGCGAGTTCCACGCCGTGACCGACGACGGCGTCGGGCTGATGGCGCTGTTCCAGAAGTGCGTGCACCTCGGCTGCCGCGTGCCGTGGTGCCAGAGCTCGCAGTGGTTCGAGTGCCCCTGCCACGGCTCGAAGTACAACAAGTGGGGCGAGTGGATGGGCGGGCCCGCGCCGCGTGGGCTCGACCGCTTCCCGTCCCGCATCGAGGACGGCAACCTCATCGTGAGCACCGGGACGGTCCTGACCGGCCCGGCCCGCACGGAGCGCGTGCTCCAGCAGGAGCCCGAGGGCCCTGCCTGCGTGGACCTGTAGGACCCGAGACCGGCAGGTCCAGCCCGACCCCACCACCTGAAGAGGAACCGATGTCCAGCCTGCTCCTCCTCGCGACGGAGGCCACCAGCGAAGGCGGTGGCGGCAACCCCGGCGCCACGATCGCCGTGGTGATCCTGCTGATCGCGCTGGCGGCCTTCGCCGTGGCGTACTTCATCGTCGGGCCGGGGCGTCGTCGCGGCCCCAAGGTCCGCGGGGACATCCCGCTCGCGATGCGCCCGTACCACTCCGACGAGGAGCTCGAGACCACGGGGCTCGAGCGGGCGATGTCGTGGGGCGTCGCACTGGCCGTCTTCTCCGCCCTGTTCGTGCCGCTCTACTGGCTCGTCGAGCCCGAGCGCATCGACCACAAGATCGACGAGTACTACCTGCGCGACGTCGCGTTCGGCCGCAGCCTCTACGGCGAGAACTGCGTCACCTGCCACGGCCCGAACGCCGAGGGCGGCTCCGCGCCGCACCCCGATCCCGAGGTGGACGCACCGTGGCCGGCGCCCCGGCTCGACAACATCGTCGCGCGGTACGAGGACAACCCGGAGCTCATCCCGGACATCCGCGAGTTCATCGAGATGACGATCGCGCACGGCCGGCCCGGAACGCCGATGCCGGCGTGGGGTTCGGCCTACAACGGCCCGATGAACGACCAGCAGATCGACGCGATCACGAACTACATCCTGTCGATCCAGACCGGTGAGCTCCCCGAGGCACAGGCGTTCGCCGGCGCCCAGGGCGAGGACCTGTTCGGCACCCACTGCGCCCGCTGCCACGGCGCCGACGCCGAGGGCTACATCGGCCCGCAGCTGATCAACATCTTCGAGCGCTACGGCGCCACGGAGGGCGACGAGGCGTCGATCGAGGAGGTGCGGGAGCACATCCGCTTCACCATCCTCACCGGGCGCAACGTCCCCGGGCACACGCCGATGCCGCCGTTCGAGGGCGTGCTGTCGGACGAGGCCATCGAGGAGCTGATCGCCTACATCGAGTCCCTCCAGCAGACCGGCGGGCCCGCCTACGGCCAGATCGGCGGCGACCCGGGGGACGACGACGACGCCGGCGACGCCCAGGCCGACACCACGGACGGTTCCGGCGACGAGAACGAAGGTGACGCGTGATGGACCTCGTCTACCTGCTGGCGGCCGAGGCGGGCCACGTCTCGCCGGACCACATCGCGGCGAAGATCGCGGTGCCGCTCGGCGTCGTGATCTTCATGGGCAGCGTCTACCTGCTCCTGTGGTCGAACTACGGCGCCAAGAAGGGTGCGCTCATCTACTCGGTGGCGCTGTTCGGCTTCTGCTTCGTCCTGGGCATCTTCTGGTGGTTCGGCGCGCCGGGCACACCCGTCGCCACGGGGCTGCAGAACTTCCCCGGTCAGGAACCGGACGCGTACCTCGGCAAGTGGTACGCGTTCGAGCCCGGCTCGCCCCGGGCCGAGTTCTTCGACGCGGTCAACAACGAGTCCGAGTTCGAGACGGTCGCCGAGTACGTCGGCATGGAGGACGTCTCGGACGAGGCGCTCGAGAGCGACCCCATGGCGTCGTTCCTGCGCGGTGACCTCGACCAGGCGACGAGCCGCATGTTGGCGCAGTTCCTGCCGGTCGACGAGTTCGGCACCACGCTCCTCGGGGCTGAGCGACGTGCGGCGGCGCTGGAGGAGGCGGGCGAGCCGGAGCCGGGGGAGCGGCGGGCGGACGACTTCTTCACGGCCGACCTGACCCCGGACACCGAGCGGCAGCTGACGCAGTCCAACGGCCACACCGTCGCGATGTCGAGCCTCACGCTGTTCGCGAACTTCGTGAACGAGGAGACGGGGGTCGTGACCCGCACGGTCCCCGTCGAGACCCAGACGTGGTTCGCCTTCAAGGACCCCGGCGCGCTGTGGTTCCCGTCCGCGGTCTGGACCGCCATCTCGCTGGTGCTGTTCCTGCTCTCGCTCTACGCGCTCGACGCGATGGAGCAGCGCGAGAAGCGCATCGTCGGCGCCGTGCAGGAGCCCGAGGATCTCGCCGTGCCCGTGGCCCAGTGAGCACGGGACGGACCCTGTCGGAGCCGGCGGAACATCCCGCCGGCTCCACCGTTTCCCCCCTCGGGACCCGCGCCGGCTCCCCGTCGTCGTAGAAGACCTCCCTCCACGAAGGCTCCTTGCCGTGCGCCGTGCCGCGTCGCTGCTGCTGCTCGTGCTGGCCCTCGTGGCCAGCGCGTGCACGGGCGCGTCCGAGACGGCGCGCATCCCCGGGGTCCGTCCCGGCGTGGCCCTGCCGCCGCCGAGCGAGCGGCCGGCCGCACCGGACGACGTCGCCCCGGTGCTCGGCGCCGACGGGGAGGAGCTGGGGATCGGGGACTTCGCCGGCAAGGTGGTCGTGCTGAACTTCTGGGCGTCGTGGTGCGGACCGTGCCGCGAGGAGCAGCCCGAGCTCAACGAGGCCGCCCGCGAGCTCGGCGACGACGTCGCCTTCCTCGGCGTCGCGCTGCAGGAGTCGAGTGAGGCCAACGCGCTCGCGCACGAGCGCGAGTTCGACGTCCCGTACCCGTCGCTGTACGACCCCGCCAACGAGTACGCCGCCCGCTACAAAGGGGTCGGCCCGCGCTCGATCCCGACGACCATCCTCATCGATCGGCAGGGGCGCGTCGCCGCCCGGCTGTTCGGCAGCACGAACGCGACCGAGGTCACCGTCCTCGCGTCGATGCTCGCCGGCGAGGGCTGAGGAGGTCGCGTGGAGGACGCCGTCCGCAGCATCATCACCGACGCGAACCTGCTGGTCGCGGCCGGGCTCGCGTTCGTCGCGGGCCTGGTGTCGTTCGCGTCCCCCTGCGTCGTCCCGCTCGTCCCCGGCTACCTCTCCTACATGACCGGCATGTCGGGCGACGAGCTCGCGGCGGGCGGGACGGCCCGGCGTGGCCGGGTGCTCCTCGGCTCGCTCCTGTTCGTGATGGGCTTCGCGGTGCCGTTCACCATGCTGGGGATCGCCTTCGGGGCGCTGTCGTTCCTGCAGACGAGCCGGCTCGCGCAGCTCGTCATGGGACTCATCGTGATGACGCTCGGCATCCTCATGGCCCGGGGCACGCTCATGCGTGAGTTCCGGCTGAGCGACCGCGCCCCGTCCGGGGGCGTCGCGACCGCCCCTGTCCTCGGCTTCGTGTTCGGGGTCGGCTGGACCCCGTGCCTCGGCCCCACCGCCGGCGCGATCCTGACGCTCGCCGCGTCGGTCGGGGAGGGCGTGTCGTGGCGGGGCGGTGTCCTCGGCTTCGTCTACGCGGTCGGGCTCGGCGTCCCGTTCATCATCTTCGGGGTCCTCTTCAAGCGCATGGCGCGCGCGCTCGCCTTCCTGGAGCGCAACGCCCGGACCCTCCAGATCGTCGGGGGCACCCTGCTGGCCGTCGTCGGCCTCGCGATCGCGACGGGGCTGTGGAACCGCTTCATCATCCAGCTGCGCCCGCTCATCGGCGGCTTCGAGACCGCGCTGTGAGCCGCAGCGACTCCCCGCTCCCGCCCGAGGCGAACCCGTCGCTCCGGCGTCCGACCGACCGGGGACCGGAGGGTCCGCTCGGCTTCGCGTGGTCGTCGCTGCGCATGGCCTGGCGGTGGCTCCGCCGGATGCGGACCGCGCTCTACCTGCTCGGCATCCTGGGGCTCCAGACGCTCCTCGCGACCATCGTCCCGCAGTTCCCCAACGTGCCGCGCACCGTCGAGCAGTGGCGCACGGGCGAGGCCGGGCCGGGGCGGTCCGTCTCGGCGATCATCGAGCTCCTCGGGGGTTACGACGTCTACGGCTCGCCGGCGTTCCTCGCGCTGCTGCTCCTGCTCTTCACGAGCCTCACCGCCTGCCTCCTGCCGCGGTACCGCGCGTGGTGGCGCGTGCTCCGCCGCACCCGTCCGCCCCGCAGCCGGCACCTCGCCGGCCAGGAGCAGGTCGTCGCGTTCGAGACCGACGCCGCGCCTGACGTCGTCCACACCGCCGCACGGCGGGTGCTCGCGCGCCGGCGCTGGCGGCTGCGCGCCGAGGACGCCGACCCCGGTCTCCCGCCGCAGGTGGCCGCCGAGAAGGGGCACGTCGTCCGTGAGGGCGGCTCGCTCGTGTTCCACACCTCCTTCTACGTGCTGCTGGTCGCCATCGTGCTCGGCCAGCTCCTCGGCTACAGCGGCCAGGTCGGCGTCGTGGAGGGTCGCGCCTTCACCGACACCGCGGTCGGCTACTGGTCGACGCACCCCGGCCGGTGGTGGGACGACGCCGACCACCGCGCGTTCACCCTCACCCTCGACGAGTTCCACGTCGACTGGCACCGCGACCCGCGACTGGGGGCGCAGCCGCGGGTGTTCCTCTCGGACGTGACGGTGCGGACCGAGGACGGTCGCGAGATCGAGCGCACGATCGGTGGCAACGACCCGATGGTCGTCGAGGGCATGAAGATCCACCAGCTCGACTGGGGCTACGCGCCACGCGTCGTCGTCCAGGACGACGGCGAGATCGTGCACGACGGCTTCCTCACGATGACCCCGGCCGAGGGCGGCTTCTGGAGCGGTGCCGTCAAGGCCCCGGGCGCGGATCCCGACCTCGGCTTCGAGGTCTTCTTCTGGCCCTACGCGCCGCCGGACGAGGACGGCACCCCGCAGCTCACCGGCGCCCCCTGGGCGGACGCGCCCTACATGGTGCTGCAGGAGTACCGCGGCGACCTCCGCCTCGACGTCGCCCAGAACGTCAACACCCTCGACCGGACCGGGCTCGAGGAGGGCGAGATCCTCGCGATGCGCCCCGGATCGGTCGCCGTGCTGCCCGACGGCGTCACCGTCGCCTTCCCCGAGCTCCGCCGCTGGGTCGGCTTCCAGGTGAGCTCGCGCCCGACGGCGCCGCTGCTCCTCCTGGGCGCCTTCCTCGTCCTCGCCGGCCTCATCCCCGCTCTGTACGCTTCCCGGCGACGGTTGTGGGTCCAGGCGGGCGTCGATCCGGGGACCGGACGGACCCGGGTGACCGTCGCCGGTCGCGCCTTCCAGCGGCCACAGGCGTTCGAGGTCGAGCACGGACGCATCGTCGCGGCGCTCCGGGCCGCAGTCGACGAGCTTCCCCCGTCACCCCCCGCA
This sequence comes from Actinomycetota bacterium, assembly GCA_019348115.1. Classification (GTDB taxonomy): domain Bacteria; phylum Actinomycetota; class Nitriliruptoria; order Nitriliruptorales; family Nitriliruptoraceae; genus JAHWJY01. Next base: position 12,508 of record JAHWKB010000010.1, read on the forward strand.
GCCGCGCAGCGGACCGGGGACGCGTCCACCGAGGTGGTGCAACGATGACCGAGATGCAGCTCGCCGAGCTCAGCCGGGTGCTGTTCTTCCCCGTGACCATGCTGCTGTACCTGGTGGCGATGGGGCTCTACCTGTACGCGCTCGCGTTCACGAAGGTCGACCGCGGCGCCGATGAGCCGGCGATCGCCGGCACGCGCGCGCTCCGGCTCGCGACCGTGGTCGCCGGCATCGGGCTCGTCACCCACCTCGGGCACATCGTGACCCGTTCGCTCGCCGCCGGTGGCCGCGTGCCGTGGGGGACGATGTTCGAGTACTCCTCCGTCAGCGGGTTCCTGGTCGTCCTCGCCGGCCTCCTCATCTTCCAGTGGCGGATGCGCCGGCCCGAGGTGGTCGGCTTCCTCCTGCTCGGCTCGCTGCTCACCATGGGTGCCGCCCTCCTCCTGTACGCCGAGCCGGGGCCGTTGCAGCCGATCCTGAACTCGCACTGGTTGAAGATCCACGTCTTCTCGATCATGGTCGCCGCGACCGTCTTCACGGTGGGCTTCATCTTCAACGGGCTCCACCTCATCCGGGACACGGCCGAGCAGCGCGTCGCGGAGGCCCGCACCGCGGGCCTGACCGGCTCGACCGTCGGGGCGGCGTACTCCGGCGGCGCGGGTGTGGGCGGGGCCCCGGTGGTCGTCGAGGAGGACGAAGGCCCCCTCGGCACGGAGGCCGACCGCGCCGACGCCCCCGCCGACCTCGCCGACGGCGGCGTGCGGGGGCCGGCCGACGGGGACGACGACGTGGCCTACGGGGCCGCGCTCCGGGCGACCATCTCGCCGTGGCGCCTCGCCATCGGGACGTTCCTCGGCGCCGCCACCATCTCGTGGGTCTTCATCCCGGCATCCGAGACCGTCGCGACGGGTCTGCGGTCCTTCCTCGCCATCAACCTCGCCCTCGTGGCGGCCGCGCTCCTCGGCTGGTGGTTCGTGGCGAAGCTGCCGTCGGCGGCGACGCTCGACTCGCTCGCGTACCGCACGATCGCGTTCGGGTTCCCCATCTGGACCTTCGCGGTCCTCACGGGCGCGATCTGGGCCGAGCAGAGCTGGGGCCGGTACTGGGGCTGGGACCCCAAGGAGACCTCCGCGTTCCTGACCTGGGTCGCCTACGCCGGCTACCTCCACGCCCGCGCGACCCGCGGCTTCCGTGGTCGCGGCGCGGCCTGGTTGGGGATCGGCGCCTTCGCGGTGCTGATGTTCACCTACTACGCCGTGAACCTCGTCGTCACCGGCCTCCACTCCTACGGCGGCCTCCCGAGCTGATCCGCCGGCCGGCACGGTGAACGGTCCGACCGGTGTCCCGGTCGGACCGTCCCGTGGACCTCTCGTCCGGCAGGCGCCGGTCAGACCTCGGCGACCATGATGGGGTCGCTGGTCGGCTGCGGGGACCCGCCGGCCGGCTCGATGGTCACGCCGATGGCCTGCACCTGGGCGAGGTCGCCGGTCACGACGTGCGTCACGCGGCCACGGTCGTCGGCGTCGAACAGGCCCGCCGGCGACGGTCCCTCCTCGCCGATGAACCAGAGCTCGTAGACCTTGTCGCCCGGAGCGGCCGGCAGACCGTCGGCGAGGAACACGCCCTCGCCCCGTGCCGCCGAGTAGACGATGCGCGCGCTCGCGCCGTCGACCTCGGGCATCTCGATGATGGTGGCGTCCGCCGCGGCGACGACGTCGGCGACGCGGCCGGTCTGCTGCTCCATCGTGTCGATGCGCTCGTTCATGTTCGCGATGATCGCGGTCATCCCGAGCACGGCGATCGCGAGCACCGCGGCCGCCGGCGCCAGGAGGCGCTGGTACCAGGCGTCGCGGTGCGTGGCGATGTCGGTGACCTTGGCCACCGGCCGCTCCTGCCGCACGGTGTCGATCTCGGCGAGGACGGCGTCCTTCATCGAGGCCGGCGGCGGCTCGTGCGCGGCGGCGCCCATCGTCGCGGCGGTCGCGTGGAACTCGGCGATCTCCTGGGCGCAGGCGTCGCACTCGCGGATGTGCAGCTCGAAGAGCTGCCGCTCGTCCTCCTCGAGGGCGTCGACGGCGTAGGCGCCGGTCAGCGTGTGGATGTCGGGGCTGGTCATGCGTGCACCCCCATGGCGTCTCGAAGGCGGATGAGCCCGTCGCGCAGACGGGTCTTGACGGTCCCGAGCGGGGCGTCGAGCAGCTCGGCGACCTCGCGGTAGGTGTGGCCCCCGTAGTACGCGAGCTCGACGGCTTCGCGCTGCAGTTCGGTGAGGGCGTCGAGGGCCGCGCGCACCTGCTGGTGCTCGAAGCGGGTCTCGACCTCCTCGGAGACCTCGTCGAAGGGTCGGATGTGGTCCCGGACACCGACGCGCTCGTCGCGGTCGCGGGACGCCTGCTCGGAACGGACCCGGTCGATGGCGCGGCGGTGGGCCATGACGAGGATCCAGGTGGTGGCCTTGCCCCGGTCGGGGTCGAAGCGGGTGGCGGTGCGCCACACCTCGACGAGCACCTCCTGGGCGACCTCCTCGGACTGGGCCGGGTCGCGGAGCACGCGTCGGATCACGCCGTAGACCTGCCCGGACACGCGGTCGTACAGCTCGGCGAACGCCTGCTGGTCACCGCGTGCCACGGCCACGAGGAGCTCGTCCTCGGATCGTGGCTCGGGCCCGCCTCCCGGATCGGGAACGGACCGGAGCGATCTCGCGCCGGATGCCATCGGTGCTCCTGGTGGGTCGACGGGGCGGGGGATGAGGAGAGGGGGGGAGGGGAGGTCAGCGGGTCGCCGTCGGCGCGCGGAGCCCCGGGCTGAGGCTGGTGGCGACCGCGGCCGCGGCGGCGGTCACGAGGTGGAGGGCGTTGTCGGCGTGGTTGAGGGCGAGGACGTTGCCGTCCGTCCCGACCAGTGCGAGGCCGAGCAGTCCGACCACGCCGTACGCCACGGCCACGAGCAGGCAGATGGTACGAGCGTCGTCCCCGCCCCGGGCGGCCGCGACGATGAGCGCCACGCCGATCAGGAGGTGGAGGCTGTTGTGCAGCGGGTTCACGCGGAGCCCGAACAGCGATGCCCCCGCGGGGGAGGCGAAGCCGTCGAGCCCGGTGAGGGCGAAGCCGACGATGGCGATGCCCGCGTACGCGCTGCCGGCCACCTGGCCGAAGCGTCTCGCGGGCGTGTTCATCGGAGGTCCCTCGTGGTCGTCGGTGCGTCCTGGCGGGCGGGGGCTGGGCCTCGTCCCCGGTTCGGCGCACGCACCGCGAAGGATTGGCGCAACCCCCGGTTGCGTCAAGCGCGGCACGCGCTCGCCCCGTCGGCGCCCTCGACGTCCGTCACCGCGGCGGAAGCGCCGGCCGTCAGGGCGTCGGGGCGGACGTCTCCGACGCCGTCCGCTCCGCGGGGGTGCCGTCCGTCAGGGGGGACGTGGACTCACCACCGCAGGCGGCGAGGACGAGGAACGGGAGCGCGAGGATCACGGTGCGGGTGGACGGACGCATGCGGGGCTCCGATGGTGGCCTGGTGCAGCGTGTCACGGCGGGACGGAGCGGCCCCGGAAGGGGCGCGCTCCGGCCGCCGGTACGTCAGCCCGTGACCTCGACGGTCCCCAGCATGAAGTCGTGGTAGCGGCAGAAGTAGTCGTAGGTCCCGGGCTCCTCGAAGGTGTGCGACACGGTCTGTCCGGCGTCCTCGATCGGGTCGAGGTCGAAGACGTCCGGCTCGGGCGCCTCCGGGGTGCCGGCCGTCACGCTGTGCAGCGCCGGGTCCTCGTTCGTCCAGGTCACCTCGGTGCCGGCGGCGACCGTGACGCTCGCCGGGTTGTAGGCGAAGTCGTCGATGGAGACGGCGGCCGACTCGGTCGCCTCGCCGTCGGTCGTCGTGCCGGCGTCGTCCGTCGCGGCTGGGTCGGCCGGCGTCGACGTTCCGGCGGACGTCTCCGTCCCCGGGGTGGGGGCGGTCGTCTCGTCGCCGCCGTCGGCGCACGCGGTCACGGCCAGGGCCGCGACGGCCACGGTGGCGAGGATGCGGTTCGGGATCTTCATGTCGTTCTCCGTTCGTTCACGGTGTCGGCGGGAAGCGCCGGAGCCCGCCCCTCTCGGGACGGGCTCCGGCGGTGGAGCGGGTGGCTCAGCCCTGGAAGTTCACCCCAGCAAGGCTCTGGATGGCGCCGGCGAGGGTCGAGATGTGCTCCTCGAGGCCCGAGGCCACGGCGTCGGCCGGGAGTTCGCCAGCGGTGATCTCCTCGAAGAACGCACCAGCGTCCTTCGTGTAGCCCTGGAGCTCGGAGATGGCGGTCTCCATGCCCTGCTGGTCGTCACCGGCTGCCGCGACCGCGAAGTCGACGAAGAAGCCGATGTGCTCACGCCAGAGGCTCTGGAAGGCCTCCTGCTTCTCCGGACCGGCGATCGAGCCGACCGCGGCGGAGAGCTCCTGCGTGTTCTTGTCGAGGGTCCCAGCAGCGGCGCTGAACGCGTCGCTGTCCGGGCCGGCGGCGTACGCGGTCTTGACCGCGATGCCGGCGAGGTAGACGTGCTCCTGGAGGAGCGCCGTCAGGTCCGAGCGCAGCATCGCTGCGGGCGACTCGGGGTCACCCTCCATGCCGGTGGCCTGGACGATCCCGCCAGCGAGCACCTTGGCGGAGCCGTTGACGTGGTCGGCGGCCTGCTTCAGCTTGTCGAAGACGCTGGCGTCACCTGCAGCGACCGCGTCGATCGCGGCGATGACGGTGTCGACGTGGCCCTTCAGGTTCTCCGCGACGGCGTCGGCCGGCAGTGCGCCACCGGTGACCTCCTCGAAGAAGGCACCCGCGTCACCGCGGTAGCTGTCGAGCTCCTGGAGGGCGTTCTGCTTCATCTCCTCGTCGCCACCGGCTGCGCCCTTCGTGTACTCCACGAAGAAGCCGATGTGCTCACGCCAGAGGTTGAGGAACGCCTCGCGCTTCTCGTCGTCGGAGACGGAGCCCACGACGTCGGCGAGCGCGACGGAGTTCTCGTCGAGCTGCGCGGCGGCGAGCTCGAACTCCTGGGAGTCGAAGCCGAAGCCGGCTGCGGTGTCGAGGGTGATCCCCGCGAGGTAGACGTGCTCCTGGAGGAGCGCGGTCAGCGTCGCCTGGGTCTCAGCGGCCGGCGAGGCGGTGTCGCCCTCGAGGCCGGCGGCGGCGGCGATGCCACCCGAGAGGGTGTCGGCAGCGCCGACGACGTGGTGGGCGGCGTCCTGGAGGTCGGCGAACGGGTCACCGGAGGACTTGACCGGGACGGCGAAGTCGCCCTCGGCGGTCTCGGTGCCCTCGGTCATGGTCTCGTCACCGGCGGGCGTGGTCTCGCCGTCGGCCGGAGCGGTCGTCTCCGTGCCGGCGGTCTGGGCGGTGTCGGTGCTGGAGTCGTCGCCACCGCCGCAGGCGACGAGCGCCACGGTCAGGGCGGCGGCTGCCGCGAACGGTCGGATCCTGCGTCGCAGGTGCATCATGGGTCGTACTCCTTGGGGCTGGGTCTCGGTGCTGCTGGTCTGGGTGTGCGGTCCGAGCGGGGAGGCGTGCTGCTCGTCCCGCTTGTGGTCCTGGTTCGCAGGCGCCGCCGGCCCGGATTGCCGTCGGGGCGGCATCTCCGAGCGATGTCGTACGCCCCCGGTCGGACGGTCGTGGCCGCCGGGGCCGCGACCTCACCGAGCGTCGAGGAGGTCCTGCACCGCGTCGCGGAGGGCCTTGCCCATCGCGTTCCGGGGGAGCTCGTCGACCACGAGGAGCTGGCGGGGGAGAGCGTGCGGTGGCAGGCGGTCCCGCAGGTGGGCGCGCAGGCCGTCGAGGTCCAGCCGGCTGCTGCGGTCGACGCGCTCGCAGACGGCGACCACGCGCTCGCCCCACTCGGGGTCGGGGCGTCCGACGACGACCGCGGCCCGCACCGCCGGATGGGTCTCGACCGCCTCGGTCACGACGCTCGCCGCGACGTTCTCGCCGCCGGTGATGATCACGTCGTCGGCACGCCCGAGCACCTCGATGCGACCGTCGTCGGCGCGCCGACCCAGGTCGGCGCTCGTGAACCAGCCGTCGTCGAACGCCGCGGCGGTGAGGTCCGGACGCCCGCGGTAGCCGTCGAAGAGGACGTCGCCGCGGAAGCGGAGGCGCCCGTCCCCCCCGACGGCGACCTCGACGCCCGGCAGCGGATGGCCGTCGTAGACGCAGCCCCCGCACGTCTCGGTCATGCCGTAGGACACGGTGACCGACGCGCCGGCCGCCTCGGCCCGGGCCAGGAGCTCTCCGCCGGGGGGTGCGCCGCCGAGCAGGATCCCGCGGAGCCTGGCGAGGTCGAGGCCGGCGTCGAGGAGCCGCGTGAGCTGGGTCGGGACGAGGGAGACCCACGCCACCGACCCGTCCTCGACGTCCCGGGCGACCGCCTCGACGTCGAAGCCGTCGTGCAGGACCGGCTCCTCGCCGACGGCCCGCGACCGGAGGACCACCTGCAGGCCGGCGACGTGGCTGAGGGGGAGGCACAGGAGCCAGCGCTCCCCGGGTCGGCAGCCGAGCCGACGGACGGAGGCGGCGGTGGAGGCGGAGAGGGCGGCGCGCGACAGCACGACGCCCTTGGGCGCGCCCGTGGAGCCGGACGTCGCGACGACCACGGCCGTGTCGGCCTCGACCGGCAGCGGGTCGGGCAGGCGCGACAGCCGCAGGACCCCGTCCGGCCGGGGGTGGAGGAGCGCGGCGGGGCGCAGCGTCGCGAGCGTCCGTGCGACGTCGCCGTCCGCCGCGTCGGCCGGCAGCGGCAGGATCGCGTCCCCGAGCCCGGCGAGCCGGTCCCACGCGGCGACGAGGTCGGCGGCGGTGGGCACGCGCACGGCGACGAGCTCGGCCACGGACGGTCCTCGGTGGGGCGGCGTTGGTAGCGTAGGAGCCGGCCCGTACCCCCCCGACCAGGAGCCCTCGGTGCCCCAGGCGAGCGCCTGCGCGAGCCCGGCCACGCGGGCGGCGTCGCACCCCGTGCTGCCCCGGTCCGGCCGGTCGTGAACGTCTGGCTCGAGGCTGCCCGACCGAAGACCCTCGCGGCCGCGGTCGCGCCGGTGCTCGTGGGCACGGCGGTCGCGGACCGGGTCTCGGCCTGGCGGTTCGTCGCGGCGCTGGTGGTGTCGTTGGCGTTGCAGGTGGCGGTCAACTTCGCCAACGACCTGTACGACGGCGTCCGCGGGGTCGACACCGCGGCCCGGACCGGCCCTCGACGCGTGGTGGCCGCCGGTCTGGTGTCGCCCGGGCGGATGAAGGTCGCGCTGGCCGCCGCGCTCGCGGTGGCCGCCGTGGCCGGGCTGGCGTTGACGGTGGCCGTGGGCTGGGAGCTCCTCCTCGTCGGCGTGCTCGCGATCCTTGCCGCGCTCGGCTACTCGGGCGGCTCGTCGCCGTACGCCAGCCGGGCCCTGGGCGAGGTGTTCGTGTTCGTCTTCTTCGGGCTCGTGGCGACGGCCGGGTCGCAGTACGTCCAGGACGGGACGCTGTCGGTGGTGGCGGTCGTGGCGGCCTTCCCGGTGGGATGCATCACGACCGCGATCCTGGTGGTGAACAACCTGCGTGACATCCCGACCGACGCCCCGTCGGGCAAGCGCACCCTCGCGGTGGTGCTCGGGGACCTCCGCACGCGGCAGCTGTTCGTCGCGCTCGTCGCCGCCGCGTTCGTCTTCGACGTCGTCCTCGCGCTGGGGCTCGCGAGCCCGTGGCCGCTCCTGGCGCTGGTCGGGATCCCCCTGGGGGGACGCGCGGTCGGGAAGGTGCGGCGGGCCGCGCAGGGGCGCGAGCTCGTGCCGGTCCTCGAGCTGACCGGCCGTCTCACCCTCGTCCACGGCGTCGCGCTCGCGCTCGGGCTCCTCATCGCGACGCGGGGGCGCTGAGTGGAGGTCCGTGAGCTCGTGCCGTTCCGCGTGCCGATGCGCATGCGCTTCCGTCGGGTCGAGCACCGCGCCGGCGTCCTCCTGCGCGGTCCCGCCGGGTGGGGCGAGTTCTCGCCGTTCCCGGAGTACGCCCCGGGCTACACCGCGCGGTGGCTCGCCGCGGCCCGCGAGGCGGCGACCGTCCCGTGGCCGGCGGCACGTCGCACGTCCATCCCCGTCAACGTCACCGTGCCGGCCGTCGACCCCACGACGGCCGCCGAGCTCGTCCGGCGGTCGGGCTGCCGCACCGCGAAGGTGAAGGTCGCCGAGCCGGGCCAGACGCTCGCGGACGACGTCGAGCGGGTGGCAGCGGTCCGCGAGGCGCTCGGTCCCGCCGGCCGCATCCGGGTCGACGCGAACGCCGCGTGGGACGTCGCGTCGGCATCCCTCGCGATCACACGTCTCGCGTCCGCGGAGCTCGAGTACGTCGAGCAGCCGGTCGCGACGCTGTCCGAGATGCGCGACCTCCGCCGGCGCGTCCCCGTCCCGCTCGCCGCCGACGAGTCCGTGCGGACCGCCGAGGACCCGCTGCGGATCGCGGACCTCGACGCCGCCGACGTCCTCGTGCTGAAGGTCCAGCCCCTCGGCGGGGTCCACCGGGCGCTCGAGGTCGCCGACGCCGCCGGCCTCCCCGTCGTCGTGTCGAGCGCACTCGAGACCAGCGTCGGCCTCGCCGCCGGCCTCGCCTTCGCCGCGGCGCTGCCCGAGCTGCCGTACGCGTGCGGGCTCGCCACGGCCTCGCTCCTCGCCGGCGACGTCGTGCTCGACCCGCTCCTGCCGGAGGAGGGCGCGATCGCGGTCCGCCGGCCCGCCCCGGACCGGGCGCTCCTGGACACGTGGGTCCCCGGGCCCGACGAGACCGCCGACCTCCTCGATCGGCTCGCCGCGGCCGACGCGGCGACGGGGAGCTTCCGATGACGACGGCGGCCGCGAACCCGTCGCACGCGCTCGCGCTGGTGGTGGTGGACGAGCTGGCCCGCTGCGGCGTCACCGACGCCGTCCTCGCGCCCGGCTCGCGGTCCACCGCGCTCGCGCTGGCGCTCGCCGACGATCCGCGCGTGCGGCTCCACGTCCAGATCGACGAGCGCTCCGCGGGCTTCGTGGCCGTCGGCCTCGGCCGCGCCACCGGTCGCCCGGCGGCGGTCGTCACGACGTCCGGCAGCGCCACCGCCAACCTGCACCCCGCCGTGGTGGAGGCCGACACCGGGCACGTCCCGGTGCTCGTGCTCACGACCGACCGCCCGCCCGAGCTGCGCCACACGGCCAGCAACCAGACCATCGACCAGCTCGGGCTCTACGGGCCGGCGGTGCGCTGGTTCTGCGAGGTCGGCGTGCCCGAGGACCGCCCCGGTGTCGTTGCGTACTGGCGGTCCACGCTCGCCCGCGCCTACGCGGAGGCGACGGGCGTGCGCACGTCCCCGGGCCCGGTCCACCTGAACCTCGCCTTCCGCGAGCCGACCGTCCCCGAGACCGACGACGGTCGCAGCCGTGTCGACCACCCGTTCCGTCAGGACCTCTCGGGGCGGACGGGCGGCGCGGCGTGGGTCACGACCACGCGTCCGCCCGCCGAGCTGCCACCGGACCAGCTCGCCGCGCTGGCCGAGCGCATCGCCGGCACCGAGCGCGGCCTGGTCGTGCTGGGCGATGTCGGCAGTGACGTGGCGCCGGCGCTCGACCTCGCCGAGCGTGCCGGCTGGCCCGTGGTGGCGGAGCCGCTCTCGGACGCCCGCCGCGACGGGCGGGCCCTGACCCACGCGGCCCAGCTGACGGCCGTGCCGGCGTTCGCGGCCGCGCACCGTCCGGACCTGGTGCTGCGGATCGGTCGCACCGGCCTCGCGCGGGGGGTGGCAGAGCTGCTCGGCCCCGACGTGCCGCAGCTCCTCGTCGATCCGTACGGTCGCTGGCTCGACCCGCACCGGGCGGTCGCCGAGCTCGTCGTCGCCGACCCCGCCCGCACGTGCGCCGGCGTCGCCGAGGTGCTCGCCGCGCCGGCAGGGAGCGCGTGGCTCGACGACTGGCGCCGCGCCGACGGCACGGCCGCCGCCGCCGTCGCCGCCGTCCTCGAGGAGGACGACACGCCCTCGGAGCCGCGCGCGGCCCGCGACGTCGCGGCGGCCGTGCCGGACGGCGGGGCGCTGGTCGTCGGATCCTCGATGCCGATCCGCGACCTCGACGGGTACCTGCGCCCCCGTCGGGGCCTGCGCATCCTCGGCAACCGCGGGGCGAGCGGCATCGACGGGTTCGTGTCGACCGCCCTGGGGGTGGCCCTGGCGAGCAGCGGCCCGACGGTCGCGCTGTGCGGTGACCTCACGTTCCTCCACGACGGCAACGGCTTCCTGCTCCGCCCCGACGTGGCGGCGGTCGACTGCACGTTCGTGGTCGTCGACAACGACGGCGGCGGGATCTTCTCGTTCCTGCCCCAGGCCCGCTACCCCGCGGCCTTCGAACGGGTCTTCGCCACCCCACACGGCCGTGACCTCGCCGGCCTCGCCGCCTTCCACGGTCTCCCGCACGAGCGGGTGACCTCCGCGACCGCGCTGCCGGCCGCCGTCGCCGCGGCCGCGGGCGCCGGCGGGATCCGGGTGCTCGAGGTCCGCACGGACCGGGACGCCAACGTCGCCCTGCACCGTCGGCTCCAGGACGCCGTCGCGGCAGCCGTGTGAACCGCCCCGACGAGCACCTCGCCGAGGTGCGGCGACGGGTGGCGGCGTCCCGCTACGGGGCCGACCGGGCGGAGCTGGAGGCGCTCGTCGCCCGCAGCGCGGGGCCGGTCCTGACCCGGCCGCTGCCGGGCCCCGCGCTCCCGGCGGCACGGCTCCTGCCGCCGACCGCCCTCCGCATCGCGACCGACCCGCTCGACCTGGAGCGCTCGGCGGAGGTCCTCTCGGCCGTCCTCGACGAGGACCTCACCGTCGTCCGCCGTCACCTGGGCGGCAACCTCCGCCAGGTCGACGGTGCCAGCACCCTGCTCGCGGTGCGCTGGGGGGAGAACGTCGTCGGCACGCTGACGCTCGTCCTCACCGAGGACGTGGCCGGGACCGTGGCCGGCCTCCACGCCCTGGCGGTCGCATCGCCGTTCCGCGAGCGGGGGATCGGCCGTGCGCTCGCGGTCCGCGCGCTCGAGCTCGCGACGGGCGCCGGCGCCGACCTCGCCGTCACCACCGCGCCGCTCACGGGCCTCGGTTTCAGCCCGGCCGAGGAGGCATGAGGTCGTCCGGGGCCTCGAAGGCGGACTGCATCGCCCGCAGCTTGACGCGCGTCTCCTCGAGCTCGTCCTCGGGGAGCGAGTCCGCCACGATGCCGGCACCGGCGAAGAGCCGCGCGCGGGCACCCGAGAGCTCCGCGCAGCGCAGCGCGATGCCCCACTCGCCGTCGCCGTCGCCGTCGGTCCACCCGACCGGGGCGGCGTAGCGGCCGCGGTCCATGCCCTCCACCTCGCGGATCAGCTCGACGGCGCGGTCCCGCGGGACGCCGCCGACCGCCGCGGTCGGGTGCAGGGCGCCGACCAGCTCGAGCGACGTGGCGGCGGGCGCCGCGAGCGTCCCGCGGAAGCGGGTCGCCAGGTGCATGACGTTGTCGAGGCGCAGCAGCTCGGGACCGTCCGGGTGCTCCAGGGTGGCGCAGCGGGGGCCCAGGACCTCCGCCACCGTCGTGGCCGCGAGCTCGTGCTCCCACCGGTCCTTCGCCGAGGCGAGGAGCGCCTCCCCGAGCCGGCGGTCCTCCGCGTCGTCCAGGCCGCGGCGCGCCGTGCCGGCGAGCGCCAGCGACTCGACCTCCGGTCCGAACCGTCGCACGAGCAGCTCCGGGGTCGCCCCCACCAGCCCGTCCACCACGAAGGTGGCGCACCCGGGGAAGCGCCGGTTCAGCCGGCGCGCCAGCACGCGTGGGTCGAACGGGGCACGCGACCACACCGCGTGGTCCCGGGCGAGGACGACCTTGTCGAGCTCGCCGTCCCGGATGCGCTCGACCGCGCCGGCGACCGCCTCCAGCCAGTGGACGTCGGGCATGGAGGAGCCGGCGTAGCGGGGGCGGTCGGCGGCCTCGTCGCCGGTCACCGTGCGGGGCTCGAGCACCGGGCGCACCGGGACGGAGCCGTCGGCCGTCACGGCCGTCACCCACGCCGCGGCACCGCGCCGGCCCACGACGACGGCGGGGACCACCAGCGCGGACCCCGTCGAGCGCGCATCGAAGGTGAAGGTGCCGAACGTGACCACGCCCGTGCCGGGGACACCGACCTCGTCCTCGACCTCCGCATCCGCCAGGAGCGCCGCGACGCCGCGCTCTGCATCGGCGAAGCGGTCCGGGCCGTCCGTGCCCAGCCGCGCCGCCTCGCCCCAGCCGACGAGCCCGTCGTCGCCCTGGAGCCACGCGACGCCGGCGGTCGCCGCCGGGAGGTGGTCGAGGAGCGCGCCGGCGTCGGGCAGCTCCCAGGTGCGGGCGCGTAGTGGACCCGTCATGCGCCGGCGCCCGTCTCCCGCTCCCAGCGCTCCCGCGCCGCGACGAGCAGCAGCTCGCGGAAGTGGCGGCCGACGAGCGCCTCCGTCGCCGGCAGCATGGTCTCGAACGCGGCGACGAGCCGGGCGGCGGCCTCGGCGTCGTCGCCGGAGGTGCCCAGCACGGGATCCCGCACGAAGCGCACGAACAGGTCGACCGCGTGCTCCGCGAGCGGCCGCATCGCCTCGTCGGTGCGGCGCGCGAGGTCGAGGAACTCGCCCAGCGGGAGTCCGGCGTCGACGAGTTCCATCGCCGTGCGGACGAGCTCGGCGTCGGCCACGGCGTACCGGGGCGGGTCCTCGGTGCGCGCGACGAGGAGTCCCTCCCTGGCGACCGTCTGGAGCACCGCCAGGGACAGCCCGGTCACGCGTGCCAGCTCCTCCAGCGACACGAGCCCGTCGTCCCCCGCCAGCACGCCGGCGAGCGCCTCGTCGGAGGCGTCGGCGTCGTCGGGGAGTCGGGGGGCGCTCACCGGCGGCGGAACAGGCCGCCCTTCTTGCCCCCGTCGGCCTTGCCGGTGTCCACCTTCCCGCTCTTCGCGGTGAAGTTCGACAGGTCGACGGGCTCCCCGGACGTGGGCGCCGGAGCGGACGCGGGACGGTCCGCGGCCGGCTCGCCCAGGTCGTCCTCCCAGGGTTCGTCGGCGTCGGTCGTCCCGGCCGCGGCAGGTGCCGGCGTGGCGGCCGGCGCCTCCGGCGGCGTGTCGTCGTCCATGTCGAGGTCCCCGACGGCGGCGGCCAGGTCGTCGATGTCGAAGTCGCTGCCGGAGAGGTCGTCGTCCTCGGCGGCGGGCGCCGGCGGGTCCGCGGGCGCCGGGGCCGGCACCGGGGGCGGGGCGACCGGATCGTTGGTCGGTGGCGTCCAGCCCGGCGTCTCGCCCTCGGCGGGGAGGGTCTCGGGCCAGCCGGCCTCCACCTGCTGGCCGGCGCCCTCGACCGGATCCGGGCCGACGGCGTCCCCGTCGTCGGCCTGCAGCGACTCGACCGCGGCCGCGGCGGCGGCCGCGAGGTCGTCGCCCGCGTCGTCCTGGACGCTCAGGCCGTCGTCGGGCGTCCAGGGCCCCTGGTCCGGCGTCGCCGTCGGCGCGTCACCCGGTGGCGGGGTGTAGCCGCCGGACGTCGTGGGGTCGACGCTCGCCACCCACGGCTGGGGCTCGTCCGCGTCGTCGCCGCCGGCCGGGGCGGCGGTGTCGCCGAGCGGGGCCCCGGCGAGGTCGACCGCGTGACCGACGTGGCACAGCCCGTCGGCGTCGACGGGAACCTCGGAGGCGCACTCGGGACAGTAGGCGCGGGGCATGGTCCTCCCTGCAGTCGTCGTGGCCGGTCGTGTCGTGCGCCGGCGAAGGCGGCCGGCACGCGGTCAGGGCGCGGTGGCCCGGTCGGTAGCCTGCCACACGCCGACGTGCGAGGACGAGCGTGGCCCAGACCTCTCTGCCCGATCCCGGGCGCGACGCGAAGGACGCGGCGCTCGTCCAGGCGATGTTCGACCGCGTCGCGCCGCGCTACGACCTCGCCAACGCCCTCCTGTCCTTCGGGCAGGACGCCCACTGGCGGCGGGTGACCGCTGACGCCGCGCGCCCCGCCGGCGCCGTGGTGCTCGACGTCGCGTCCGGGCCGGGCAACGTCGCGATCGCCCTCATCGCCCGTGGGGCCCGCCGGGTGGTGGCGCTCGACCTGTCGCTCAACATGCTGCTCGAGGGCGCGGCGCGGGGCTACCCGGACGTCGCGTTCGTGCACGGGGACGCACAGCGACTGCCCTTCCCGGACGCGTCCTTCGACGCCGTCACCATCTCCTTCGGACTGCGCAACGTCCCCGACCCCGAGGCGGCGCTCGCCGAGTTCGCGCGCGTCCTCCGGCCGGGTGGCCGCGCGGTGATCGCGGAGTTCGCTGCGCCGACGTGGGGCCCCTTCCGCACGCTCTACACCGAGTACCTCATGCGGGCGCTGCCCGAGGTGGCGAAGCTCGTGTCCTCGGACGCGCCGGCCTACCGCTACCTCGCCGAGTCGATCCGGGCGTGGCCCGACCGGGCGACCATCGCAGGCTGGCTCGAGGACGCGGGCTTCGGGGACGTGCGCGTCAAGGACCTCACCGGCGGCGTCGTGGCCGTCCACCGGGCCTTCCGTCGCTCCTGACGGCTGCGTCGTCCCACACGAGCAACGGTCGCACCTCGACGGCGGCCGGTCGCGTCGGCGGCTCGCTGACGCCCACCCCCAGCGGTGGGGAGACCGGACCCATGGCCCCCGCGTCCGAGCCGTCGACGTGCAGCGACGCCCAGCGCAGGGGCCGGTAGCGGACGGTGCGGTACCACTCGCGCACCCCGGTGGGGGAGCGGCCGTAGGTCTCGACCCCGAGGAGCATGCGGGCGAGGGGACCCTCGACCCAGCGTGTGGCCCACGCCGGACGTGGGGGGAACGGGATGCCCTCACCGGCGGCCATCCGGATCCGCAGCGGTCCCGCGTCGAGGGCGATCGCCCGGGCGTCGCGGACGCCCTCGAACGCCACGATGCGCACCTCGTCGAACCGGTACACCGAGGTCACGAAGGTTGCGACGTCCCCGTCCGGTGCGAGCAGCACCCGGCTGCCGTCGGGGCGGGCCCACATCACGTCGCTCATCGCCCCGAGCGGTCCACGGTCCCACAGGCCGAGGACGACCCGGTCGCCGGAGGCGAAGCCGGCGCTGGCGATGACCCCGTCGAGCTCCACCCGTCGTCCCACGTCGACCTCCCCGCCACGGAGCATGCCGCCCGGCGGGACGACCGGCAGGGCGGAGGGTGGTCGACCGGCTCCTGCCTGCGGAGCGCCCGCACGGTTACGCTGCGCCGAGGTTCCCCGCATCCCGAGAGGTCGAGATGAGCTCACCGCTGACGTCCCCGCGCACGCGTCCGTCCACGCTGCTGCTGGTCGCGTTGGCGCTCGTCGCCGCCGCCTGCGGCACGAGCTCCCCCGACCCGGACACCCGCCTGTCCGCCGCGGTGGAGAACACCTTCGACGGCGCCTTCACCTACACCCTCAGCGTCGACGCGGACCGCGCGGCCCTCGACGGCCTCGGCGAGGGCGCCGGCGACGCCGCGACCTTCCTCCAGACCTTCGGCTTCTCCGGCATCGTGGACGGCGAGGACGGCGTCAGCTTCGGGATCGACCTCGGCGGCGAGAGCCCGCTGTTCGAGCTGCGCACCTTCGGCGAGGAGGCCTTCTACCTCAACCTCGGTCTCAACGACTTCCTCTCGCTCGCCGGCGCCGGGGCCTTCGACCCGCGCGACGAGCTGGGGCCGGCGCTCGACGCGCTCGGCTTCGAGGACGAGGTCAAGGCCGCCGTCCTCGACGCGCTGGACGGCAAGTGGGTCGGGGTCGAGGGCGAGCTCGACCTGTCGCGCCTCCAGGCGCTCCTGGGCCAGGAGGGCGCGGAGGTCGACGAGGACGAGGCGAGCGAGGCGGCCGAGGAGCTCTTCGGCGACGACATCCCTGAGTTCTTCGACCGCTTCGTCACCGTCGTCGAGACCGTGGAGGAGGAGGACACCGAGCGCTTCGAGGTCGCCCTCGAACTCCGCGAGCTCCTGCGCGCCGCCGGCGAGCTCAACCAGCGGGTCGGGACCGACGCGGCGCCGCTCGAGGACCTCGAGGCGGACCTGCAGGACCTCCCCGAGACCATCCCCGGCACGGTCCTCGTGGTCGACGACCACGTGACCGAGATCCGCTTCGACGTCGCCGAGACCGCCCGGGAGGCCGGCACGACGATCGAGGGCTCGATCCTCGTCCAGGTCGTCCTGGCCGACTTCGACGACGTGGCCCCCCTGACGAAGCCGGAGGGCGCGACGGTGCTGACCGACGAGCAGTTCACCGACGCGATCGAGAAGCTCATCGGGCTGACCGGCGGCCTGTAGGCCCCGGTCCGGCCCTGCCGGGCTTGGCTAGGGTCGGGGACGTGGTTACACTCGCCCTCGCTTGTGAATAACTTCACAAGCGTCGCCGGTCGAGGATCCGAGGAGTCGAGCATGCGTGCCCCCGTCACGTACGCCGACGTCGTCGTGGTCGGCGCCGGCCCCGGGGGCAGCACCGCCGCGGCCTACCTCTCGACGCTCGGCCACGACGTCGTGCTCATCGAGAAGGAGGCCTTCCCGCGCGACAAGACGTGCGGCGACGGCCTCACCCCCC
>JAHWKB010000073.1 GCA_019348115.1 Actinomycetota bacterium
ACCAACCTCGAGGACATCGCCCGCTCGATCACGCTCATCCACCGTCGTGACCGCTTCCGGGCGCACGAGGACACGGTGCAGAAGGTGATGGACTCGTCCGTCCGCGTGATGACCTTCACCGAGGTCGCCAACATCCGTGGCGGCGAGCGCATCGAGTCGGTCACGGTCTTCAACAACCAGAACGACGAGCAGGAGATCCTGAAGGTCCAAGCCGTCGTCGCGGCCCTGGGGTTCAAGTCCGACCTCGGCCCGCTGAAGTCCTGGGACGTCGAGATCGACGGCCGGAACGTCATGGTCGACACCCGGATGCAGACCAACATCCCGGGCGTCTTCGCCGCCGGCGACATCACCGAGTACGACGGCAAGGTGCGGCTCATCTCCGTCGGCTTCGGGGAGGCGGCGACCGCCGTCAACAACGCCGCCGTCTACATCGACCCCGAGGCGCGCGTCTTCCCCGGTCACTCGAGCGGCTGACCCGACCCGGGGTCGTGGCGAGGCGGTCCGTCAGACGGACACCGTGGGGTGCGCCGTGGGCGCCTCGACGTCCAGCGCGACCTCGCCGGCGCGGGGCAGCGAGAACGTGAACGTCGCCCCGCGCCCGCGCGTGCTCTCGACCGTCAGGCGGCCCTGCATCGCCTCGGCCAGCGAGCGCGCGATGAACAGCCCCAGCCCGAGGCCGCTGGTGCGCATCCGCATGGGGTCCTCGAGCCGGTGGAAGCGCTCGAAGATGGCCTCGAGCTTGTCCTGGGGGATGCCCGGCCCGCGGTCGCGCACGACGACCTCGAGCTCGTCGCCGGCGGTCGCGAGGATGACGTCCACCGGGGTGTCCGCCGGCGAGTACTTGCAGGCGTTGGTCAGGAGGTTCGTGATCACCTGGCCCATGCGCAGCGGATCGGCCCAGGCGAGGTGCGGGCCCTGACCCAGGATGACCCGGATCTCCCGGTCGCCGTGGTCGTCGCCGACCCAGCGGACGAGGCGGGGGACCATCTCCTCGAGGTCGCAGACCTGCGGGGTCACCTTGTCCACCGGCTGGCTCGCCCCGGACGAGATCCGCGACACGAGCAGGAGGTCGTCGATGAGCCGCTCGAGGTGGCCGACGTGCTCGACCATCTGGGTGAGCACCTCCTCGCGCTTCTCGGGGGCGATGCGGTCGCCGGCGCGGAGCAGCACCTGGGTGTAGCCGCGGAGCGGTGTCAGGGGGGTCCGCAGCTCGTGCGACACCCGGGCGACGAAGTCCTGCTTGAGCGACCGCGCCTCGCGCTCGCGCGACAGGTCGAGCACGAGCACGACGTCGCCGATGCAGCGGCCGCGCTCGTCACGGACGAGCGTGTGGCCGATGCGGGTCTCGACCCGCTGCCCGTCGCTGGCCGTCAGCGTGACGGTGTGCGACACGTGGTCGGTGCCCTCCTCGAGGACGCCCGCGGGGTCGACCGGGACACCGTCGTCGTCGGTGCCGGCGAGGAGCACGCTCGCGGGCTGGCCGATCGCGTCGTGCTGGGCGACGCCCGTGATGCGGGTCATCGCCTCGTTCCACAGCCGGACGATGCCCTCGTCGTCGAGCAGGACGATGCCCTCCTGCACGCCGGTGACCACCCGGTCGAGGTGGTCGCGCTCGGTGCGGACGTCGGCGAGGAGGGCCTTCATGCGGAAGCTCGAGCCGTACGACAGGTACAGGGCCAGCGCCGGCCCCACGATCACGAAGGTCAGGTCGGGGTAGGCGGTCCAGAGCGCGACGGCGATGATGCCGACGCTGGCGCTGCCGAAGGCCGTCGCCGCGACGAACAGCGGCCGGTCGGTGAGCTGCTCGCGGAGCGTCGGGACGCCGAGCCGGGCGAACAGCCCCGTGAGCGCGGCGGAGTTGAGGACGCTGAAGGCGAGCACGGCGACGAGGGCCGCGACGGCCCGACCGGTGGTGACGGTCTCGCCGCCGGCGGGGATGCGCATGATCGCGGCGGCCACCGCGGTGCCGGTCGCGTGCATGGCCGCGTTGAAGACCAGCTTCTGGAGCGCGCGGGTGCGGAGGAGGTGGGTGATGAGCACGCTCGCGACGATGACGGCCACGGCGTAGGCGGGCGGCAGCAGCAGGAGGTCGATCGCGACCGCGAACTCGAGCAGCGACAGCGACATGCCGGTGGAGGCGTCGCGCGAGCGCAGGATCGTCGACGCCGACTCGGCGAGGATCGTGAGCGCCACCAGGACCGCGAGGAGGCCGACCGAGGGCGCCGGGTCGCCGGCGCCGAGAGCCACGGTCGCGGCGATGCCGAGGACGGCGGCGGCGGACCAGGCGAGGATGTAGGGCCACAGCCCACGACGCAGGCGGTGCGTCCGGCTCGGGGTCGGGGCGGTCACGCGGCGGCCGGGGTCACGTCAGGACCAGCCCGCACCGAGCCACGAGCCGGCGGTCCAGCGGGCGCCGATCCAGGAGCGTCCCTCCCAGTCGCTGCCGATCCAGGACCGTCCGATCCAGGAGCGTCCGATCCACGACCGGCCTTCCCACTCGTGGTCGATCCACGAGCGGCCGATCCAGGAGCGACCGTCCCACTCGAGCTCGATCCAGGAGCGTCCGATCCAGGACCGGCCGATCCACGAGCGACCGTCCCACTCGGCGTCGATCCAGGAGCGTCCGATCCAGGACCGACCGATCCACGAGCGCCCGGTCCACTCGTCACCGATCCAGGAGCGGCCGATCCACGAGCGGCCGATCCACGAGCGCCCGGTGAAGTCGGTGCCGGTCCAGCCGCCGGTCGGCTGCTCCGGCTCGCGCACGGCGAGGGCGGGGAGCCCGACGTTGGCGACGGCGTCGCTCCCGAGGGCGGCGGGGACGTCGAGGACGCGGGCGCCGCCCGACGGCAACGCCCGACCGGAGGCGGCGAGACGGCCCTTGACCTGGTCGGGCGTGAGCGACGGGTCCGCGTCGATCAGGAGGGCGGCGGCGCCGGCGGCGACGGCCGCGGCCATCGACGTCCCCGAGCCGCGGAACCACCGGCCGTCGATGCGTGAGCCGGGGTTCTCGATGTCGGCCGTGCTGCCCGGCATGCGGGTGGACACGAGCGAGACACCGGGCGCGAGCACCTCGGGCTTCGGCGCACCGGTGAGGGGGCCGGCGGCCGCACGGGCGGCCCCGGTCGCGCTCCACGGCGCGACACGGTCGTCGCTCGCGTCGGGGGTGCCGGCGTCGTCCACGGCGCCGACGGTCAGGAGGTAGGGCGAGACGCCGGGCTCGACGACCATGTCAGCCTGGTTGCCGCTCGGGACCACCACGACGAAGCCGTCGGCCCAGAGGTCCTGGAGGGCCTCCTCGAGCGGGTCGCGGAGGTCGTCCGCGGGGCCGCCGAGGGCCAGGACGATGACCCGGGTGTTGAACGCGCCGCGGGTGGCGCGGGCGACGGCGAGGCCGGACAGCACACGGTCGAGCGTGGTGTCGCCGTGCATGTCGGCGACCTTGATCGAGACGACGTGCGCACCGGGCGCGACGCCCAGCGGGGCGCCGTCGGGGCCGGCGCCGCCGACCATCAGGCCCGCGAGGAAGGTGCCGTGGCCGTGGCCGTCGGTGAGGTTCGGCGCGCCCGAGACGTCGAAGCGGGCGGCGATGCGGTCCTCGAGGCCGGGGACCGGGTCGACGCCGGTGTCGATGAGCGCGATGCCGACGCCCGCACCGGTGTGACCCTGCGCCCACGCCTCGACCGCGCCGATCGACGCGGCGTAGGTCGTCGACGGGGCCGCCGTCGCGGTGGTGGTGGAGGAGTCGCCGAGGTCGGTCGCCGAGGCGGCACCGGCCGGGACGACGAGCGCGCCGACCGTGGTCAGCGCGGCGACGAAGGTGGGCAGCGAGCGACGCATCAGCGCACCCCCGTCATCGAAGCGAGTCCGTCGTCGATGCGACCCGGAAGCGCTTCGGGGTGGATGCCGAGCCGCGCCATCTCGGCGGTGAGGACGTCGAGGTCGAGGGGCTTGGTCAGGTACGAGTCGACCCCCGCCTGCCATCCGGCCCACACGTCGGACTCCATGACCTTGGCGGTCAGCATCACGATCGGGGTCTCGGCGAGCGACGCGGACGAGCGGATGTGCCGGGCGGCCGTCAGACCGTCCATGACCGGCATCATCTGGTCGAGGACGACGAGGTCGGGGTGGACCGCCGCGGCCAGCGCGAGCCCGTCGCGGCCGTTGGAGGCACGGTGCGTCTCGTGCCCGTCGAGCGTCAGGGACAGGGTGAGGACGTCGAGCGTGGGCCCGTCGTCGTCCACCAGGAGGATCCTCGCCACGGTGCCTGCTCCTGTCCGGACCGGTCGGTCCTCGTCCCCCGGAGTGCCGTCACTCTCACTCTTCGTGTTCGGCAACAACACAGCGTGGTTGAGCAGCCCGGACCGGTCGGGTGGCAAGATGACCCGGAAGGACTAGTCGGTGGCGGGAGGACCGGCACCGTCGATCAGAGCCGCTCGACGGCGTGCACGGTCATCCGCGGCCCCCACGCGGGGGCCCGTTGGCCCTCCAGCGCGAGCAGGCGCACCACGCGGCCGCGGTGGCCCGCGAACGGCACGAGCAGCTCCATCATGCGCCGGTCGCCACCACGCGCCTCGCCGGCGAGGTTCCACGCCACGAGGTTCGGGACGTGGAAGTCCCCGACCTCGACGCGGTCGGCGTCCCCGCACGCGGTGCGGAGGACGAGGTTGGCGGTCCAGGGGCCGATCCCGGGCAGCGCGGTGAGGCGGAGGAACGCGTCGTCCGCGGTCATCGCCGCGGCCTCCTCGAGCCGCCCCATCCGCCGGCTGGCGTCGATGAAGGTGACCGCGCGCCGCCGCTCGACGCCCAGCCGGTGCAGCTCGTAGGTCGTGAGGGAGGCGAAGCGGTCCACCGCGGGGGCGATCCGGAGGTCCTCGAAGGGTCCCGGGGCCGGCTCGCCCCAGCGCGCGACCATGCGCATCCAGGTGCGCACGGCCTCGAGCGCCGTCACCTTCTGCTGCAGGATCGTCGGCAGCAGGACGTCGGCGATCGTCCCCGTGCGCCCGAAGCGGAGCCCGGGCCGCCGGCGGTGCGCACGCCGGACGAGCGGGTGCGCCGGCGCGAAGCCCGTGGCGTCGTCCTCGGCGCCGACGAACGCCGGCGCCTGCTCGAGCGCCCAGTCGGCGCCTGGCCCCCAGGCCTCCGCCGTGGCGGACGTGCCCGCCACCCGCACGCAGAGGGTCGCCGGGCCGGCGGGGGTGCGCCAGGCCCGCACCACGGCGTCCGGGGCGAGCCGGATCGTCGCGTCCCGGCCGACCACGAGCGGCGTGAGCGACGCGCGGACGTCCACGGGGGAGGGGAGGGGGAAGGTCCGCGACGGCATCACGGGACCCTACCGCCCACCTGGCCGGACGACCGGGAGCGCAACGATCGACACGAGCCACATCTCCCCCTACCGTCGACGGTTCTTCACACGAGCAACACCACTCGGGACCCGGAGGTCGCCCGTGGGCATCCGCCGCCGCACCGCGACGTCCGTCGCCGCCCTCGTCACCCTCGCGACGGTGGCGCAGGCGGGCTACGTCCTCCGGCCCGGCGACACCCTCAGCGGGGTCGCCCACCGGCTCGGGACGACGGTCTCGGCGCTCGCGGCCGCGAACGGCATCACCGACCCCGACCGGGTCCGCGCCGGCGACACGCTCGACGTGCCCGGCGGAGCCCCGTCGCCCGCGACCGGGACACGGACGTACCGGGTCGCCGCCGGCGACGCCCTGTCCCGCATCGCCCGCGCCCACGGCGTGTCGATGGCGACGCTCCAGGAGGCGAACGGCATCTCCGACCCGGACCGCATCCGCATCGGCCAGGTGATGCGCGTGCCTGCGGCGCCGGCGCCGGCGGCCCCGGCGAGCGGGCGCAGCGGCCCGCCCGCCGGCGCGGCGCAGCGCGCCGAGGCCGGCCGGATCATCGAGGACGTGGCGCGCCGCTACGGGTGGAACCCCGCGTTCGTGAAGGCGCTCGCCTGGCAGGAGTCCGGCTGGCAGATGCGCCGCGTGTCCTCGACCGGCGCGGTCGGGATCATGCAGGTGATGCCCGGCACGGGGGACTTCGTGTCCCGACGGCTCGTGGGGCGCACCCTCGACCTCCGCGACCCCGTCGACAACGTGACGGCGGGGGTGGCGTTCCTCGACCACCTCCACGACCTCACCGGCGGCGACGTCGAGGCGACCCTGGCCGGCTACTACCAGGGGCTCGCATCGGTGCGGAAGCACGGCCGCTACGCCAGCACCGACGCCTACATACGCAACGTCCTCGCGCTCAAGTCCCGCTTCGAGCGGGCCTGAGCACGAGGACGTCCTCGGCGTGGCGACTCAGGCCTTCGCGGGCGCGTCCGTGTAGCGCAGGTACGGCTTGGTGGCCTCGAAGTCCCCGAAGCGCTCGCGGGCGGTCTCGTCGTCGATCGACGGGGAGATGATGACGCGGTCGCCCGGGGTCCAGTCCGCGGGGGTCGCGAGACCCTGCTCGGCGGTCAGCTGGAGCGAGTCGATGACCCGGAGCAGCTCGTCGAAGTTGCGGCCGGTCGCCGGCGGGTACGTGAGCGTGAGCTTGACCTTGTCGTCCGGCCCGATCACGAACACCGAGCGCACGGTGAGCTTGGCGTCGGAGTTGGGGTGGATCATGTCGTACTGCTCGGCGATCTTGCCGCCGTCGTCGGCGATCAGGGGGTAGTTGAGCTCGGTCCCCTGGGTCTCCTCGATGTCCTTCTTCCACGCGTGGTGGTCGTCGACCGAGTCGACCGACAGCGCGATGGGCTTCACGTTGCGCTTGTCGAACTCGTCCTTGAGCTTCGCCACCGCGCCCAGCTCGGTGGTGCAGACCGGCGTGAAGTCGGCGGGGTGGCTGAACAGGATCGCCCAGCTGTCGCCCTTCCAGTCGCGGAAGTTGAGCTCGCCCTCGGTGGTGTTGGCGGTGAAGTCGGGAGCGTCGTCCCCGAGTCGGATGGCCACGTGCGGTACCTCTCGTCGTCTGTCGGGGGCACGTGGTCCGACGGACCCGTACCCCGGTGGTCGGTGTGCCACGACGGTAGGGAGCAGGTCGCGGACCCGACACCTCCGCCCAGTGGGAACCGTGCGAGCACGCGGCCGCTAGGCGTCGGCCTCGGACTCGAGCCGGACGAGGAGCTTGCGGAGGATGCGGATGAGGTCCCCGCACTCGTCGGGGTCGAGCTCCTCGAACACCTCCGCGAGCCTCGCCACGTGGGCGTCCATGGCCTCGTCGATGAGCTCGCGCCCCGCAGCCGTGAGCACGACGAGCACGCGTCGCCGGTCGGCCTCGTCGCGCTGGCGCTCGACGAGGCCCTGCTGCTCGAGCCGGTCGATCCGGTTGGTCATGGCCCCGGACGACAGGAGCAGCCCCTGGTAGAGGTCGGTGGGGGTGAGGGCGTGGGGCGGGCCCGACCGGCGCAGCGCCGCCAGGACGTTCAGCTCGCCCTCGTTGAGGCCCCAGCGGGTCATGGCGGCCCCCGAGATGCGGCCCAGGAAGCGCTCGAGCCGGATCACCCGGGCCGCGATGGACAGCGAGGCCGTGTCGAGCTCCGGGCGCTCGGCCGCCCACTGCGACGTCAGCGCGTCGACGTGGTCGGTGCCGGGGGGATGGTCCATGACGGGGAGCCTACTGACGGACAGGGGAGGCTCTTGAAAGGTCGCTCGAGCTAGAGTATCTTCACATCAAGAGACTTCCCCCTGCACCTGGAACCCCGATGTTGGAACACCACGTCCACGCGAGCGACGCCCTGACGGTCGTCCGCGCCGACTCCGCCGCCGACCGCCGGCACGCCGCCGAGGAGAGCCTCGGGCGTCGCCTGCGTCGCATCCGCCGGCTCCGCCGGCGCTGACCCGCTCCGGCCCGGCGTGCTCCCTCGCCGCCGGTCCGGTCCGACACGGCCCGTGCCCCTCGGCACGGGCCGCGTCGCGTCCTAGAAGAGCGCGACCTGCTCGCCCTCGGCGACCACGACCGTCGCCACCGGCCGCGACGGGGCGGGCGGCTCGTCCGGGACGCGGACGACCTCGTCCGGTGCGGCGGTGGGTGGCGGCGGCATCGGAGGGAGCGGTGGGCGTTCGACGACGTGGCGCAGGCGCCCGACCTCCGCGCCCATCCCGAGCGGCAGCAGCGCGCGGTCACAGCCGTCGAGGTCGACCCCGGCAGCCAGGATGGCGTCGAGGTCGACGTCGAGGTTGGGGAGGGGTGCCATGAGGAGGAGGTTCCGCTCCACGTCCTCGCGGTAGGTCCGCAGCGCCGCCTCCACCTTGGGGTGCAGGTTCGAGAGGTTCGCGTAGATGCCGGGGATGTCGCCGTAGTCGCGCAGCAGCCGTGCGGCGATCTTCGGCCCCACGCCCTTGGCGCCGGTCAGCCCGTCGGAGGGGTCGCCCCGCAGCGCGGCGAAGTCGGTGTACTGCTCGGCTCGGACGTCGTACTCCGCCACGACCGCGGCCGGGTCGTAGACGGCGAGGTCGGCCATCGACTGGCGCGGGCGGAGCAGGCGGGTCGTCGCGGAGACGAGCGCGAGGAGGTCGCGGTCCGAGGACAGGACCGCGCACGACCAGCCGCGTGCCGCACAGGCGTCGGCGACGCTCGCGAGGAGGTCGTCCGCCTCGGCGCCGTGCTCCTGCAGGACGGACAGCCCGCAGGCCCGGAGGTCCTCGCAGAGGAGGTCGAGCTGACGCCGGAGCTCGGGGTCCTTCTCGGGGCGGTTCGCCTTGTACTCGGGGTAGATCTCCTTGCGCCGGTTGTCGCGCGAGTCGAAGGCGACCGCGACCGCGTCGAACGGACCCTCGCTCCACGCCGACGCCAGCATCCGGACGACGCCCCGCGTCACGAAGTGCCCGCCCGCGTCGTCGTGCCGGAGGGCGTGGAACGCCCGGTGGGCGAGCGAGTTGCCGTCGACGGCGAGCACGTTCGGCACGACGGGGCCTCCTCGGCCGGACGGTGACCTGGCGGGCGGGACCGTACCCTCCGCGTCCCGAGCCGTCCGACGATCAGGACCCTCCGCCGTGATGCCCGTGTCCCGCCGCATCTCCCGCGCGCTCGTCACCGGCGCGTCCGCCGGCATCGGCGAGGAGTTCGCGCGTCAGCTGGCGTCGCGCGGGACCTCGCTGGTGCTGGTCGCGCGGCGGCGCGAGCGGCTCCAGGAGCTCGCCGACGAGCTCGCCGGGCCGGACCGCAGCATGGAGGTCCTCGCCGCCGACCTCACGGACGCCGACGACCTACGTCGCGTCGAGCGCCGCCTGACGGACACCGACGCGCCGGTCGACCTGCTCGTCAACAACGCCGGCTTCGGCATGTACGGCGAGTTCACCGCGCTCGACGGCGACCGCCAGCTCGACATGGTCACGCTGCACGTCAACGCGCCGACCCGGCTCGCGCACGCCATCGCCCCGCGGCTGCGCGCCGAGGGGGGCGGCGGGATCATCAACGTGGCCTCGACGGCCGCCTTCCAACCGGACCCGTACGGCGCGGTCTACGGCGCGACCAAGGCCTACGTGCTGACGCTGTCCGAGGCCCTCCACGAGGAGCTCCGTGGCGCCGGCGTCCGGGTCACGGCGCTGTGCCCCGGCTTCACGACCACGGAGTTCCAGGACGTCGCGTCGGTCGACCAGGGCGCCCTGCCCTCGCCGGCGGTCCTGACCGCCGAGCCGGTCGTCCGGGCCGGCCTCGACGCCTTCACCCGCGGGCAGGCCGTGTGCCTGCCCGGCGTGGTCAACAAGCTCCTGGCGTACGGCTCCGAGGTGAGCCCGTCCCCGGTCAGCCGCTGGGTGTCGAAGCTCACCCACAAGCGCTTCACCGCCTGATGGCGGCCACGGACACGGCCGCGGCCGCCCGCTTCCTCCTCGTGCGGGGCATGCCCCTCGTGGTCGTGGACCTCGAGCCGGTGGACGACGACGTCCCGCCGCTCCTGGCCGACGACCTGTTCCGCCGGCTCGTCGACGGCGGGCTGCTCGTGCTGCCGCGGTTCCTGGGGCTGGAGCTGCCGAAGGGTGCCCGCGTCGGGTTCACCGTCACCGCCGACGAGCTGGTGCTGGAGGACGAGGCGGAGACGAAGCTCCTGCGGGTGCCGCGCGGGGCGCTCGAGCGGGCGTGGCTGGACCGCGCCCTCGCGCTCAAGGGCACGATGCTCGTCGTCGGTCGCGACCTCGGCATCGACCCGGACCAGAGCGGGCTCGCGGTCGCCGAGTCGGTCGAGGCGGGCTGCGCCGACCGCCGGGTCGCCGGCGCGGTCGTCGGGGTCGCCGAGCCCCGCACGGGCCTGCCGCTGCTCTTCGGCTGATCAGCGCGCGTCGAGCAGGCGTTCGGGCCCGAGCTGGTCGACCGCGGTCACGCCGGTGAGCGCCATCGTGAGGTCGAACTCGGCCATGATGGTGCGGACGACGTGGCGCACGCCGTCCGCCCCACCCAGGGCCAGCCCCCAGCAGTAGGGACGACCGAGGAGCACCGCGTCGGCGCCGAGGCACACGGCCTTGTAGACGTCCGCGCCGGTCCGGATGCCCGAGTCGAACAGCACGGCGAGCTCGTCGCCGACGGCGGCCCGGACCGTGGGGAGCATCTCGAGCGCGCCGACCGCGCCGTCGACCTGGCGTCCGCCGTGGTTGGAGACGACGATGCCGTCGACGCCGTGGTCCTGTGCCGACCGCGCGTCGTCGGGGTGCTGGACGCCCTTCAGCACGATCGG
>JAHWKB010000268.1 GCA_019348115.1 Actinomycetota bacterium
GATCGGGTCGCCGGCTGAGGCGCGGATCGGGTCGCCGGCTGAGGCGCGGATCGGGTCGCGGGCGAGGCGAGACGTCCGGTTGGGGTGACAGCGCACGCGGGGAAGTCTCGACCAGTCCTCGCGCGTTGTCTCTTCCGAACCCCCCTCGCAGGTGCCTCCCCCGTCCGGGGGGCCACCGGCCAGGACGGGGCCGGGGGCCGGGTTGTCCGTTCGTTGGCACCGTCCGAGCCCGCGGTGTCACCCCGCAGTGCAAGGGTGGTACCGCACCGAAGAAGACCTGCAGACGTCGCGTTCCCGCCCCTGAGGAGGCACATCCCGTGAGTTCCACCGATCTCCCCACAGCCGAGGTCGCGGTCCAGGAGCTCCTCGAACGGTCCGAGGAGCGCGGCTACGTGCTGCTCTCCGAGCTCCAGGACCTGCGCCAGCCCGACCTCCACGACGAGGACTGGGTCGACAACGCCATCTCGAGCGCCCGCAGCGAGGGCCTCGAGGTCATCGACGACGTCGCGGACGACGCTCCCGAGGAGACGCTCGTCCCCACCCAGCTCACCACCGACCTCGTGCGTCAGTACCTGAACGACGCCGGCCGCCACGCCCTCCTCACCAAGGAGGACGAGGCCGACCTCGCCAAGCGCTACCAGGCGGGGCTCCACGCCGACCGGATGCTGTCCGACCGCGACGACCTGACGCCGAAGCGCCGTGCCCAGCTGCAGATGATCAGCCGCGACGGTGCGCGCTCCAAGGAGCGCATGGTCCAGGCCAACCTGCGCCTCGTCGTGCCGCAGGCACGGAAGTTCTCCGGGCGTGACCTCGACTTCATCGAGCTCATCCAGGAGGGCAACCTCGGGCTCCTGCGTGCGGTCGAGAAGTTCGACCACACCAAGGGCTACAAGTTCTCGACCTACGCGGTGTGGTGGATCCGTCAGGCGCTCCAGCGCGGTGTGGCGTCCAAGGCCCGCACGATCCGCGTCCCGGCCCACGTCTGGGAGCTGTACGGCAAGCTCCGCGCCGCCGAGCTGCGCCTGCGCCAGTCGAAGGGCTCCGACCCGACCGAGGAGGAGATCGCGGCCGAGGTCGACCTGACGCCCGAGCGCGTCCGTGAGGTCCGCGAGGCCATGCAGGACCTCGTCTCCCTCGACCGCCCGATCGGCGAGGACGGCGACGCCACGATGGGCGACCTCATCGCCGACGCCGACTCCGTCGACCCCGCCGACACCGCCCAGGAGGTCGACGCGCTGTCGCAGATCGAGGCCGCCCTCGACGCCCTCGACGAGCGCGAGCGCATCATCCTGATCCTGCGCTTCGGCCTGAACGGCGAGGAGCCGCAGACGCTCGAGCAGATCGGCGAGCACTTCGGCCTCACCCGCGAGCGCATCCGCCAGATGCAGAACCGTGCGCTCGCGAAGCTCCGCCACCCGTCGCGGGCCCACAACCTCACCGGGCTCCTGTCGGTCCTGGATCGGGCAGCCTGACCCTCACTCCCACACCGCGGACGGCCGGCCCCGGCGGGCCCCTCCCGGGGCCCTCCGCGTCGGCCGCTAGCGTTGCGTGGCATGGACCTCGCCCAACGGACCTCCCGCCGCCTCCTCGCCGTCGTGGCCGCGATCGTGGTCGTCACGGTCGTCGGCATGGCCTTCCTGTGGCCGTCCGCGGCCGAGCTCCCGGCCGTCCCCGACGCACCTGACGAGCTGATCGACGCCACCATCCGGTCGGTCGAGCTCTACCAGGACGAGCCCGACGCCATCGCGGGCCTGTCGGGGGAGAACGCCCGCATGGAGGTCGAGATCACCTCGGGCGCGGAGGCCGGCGCGACGGTGACGATCGAGACCCCCACCGACGGCTACCCGACCTTCTCCGCCGGCGACCGCGTGAAGCTGTCGTCGTCGGAGCTCGCGCCGGGGGAGCGCGAGTACTACATCGTCGACTTCCAGCGCACGCCGGCGCTGGCGCTGCTCGCCGCGCTCTTCATCGGGCTCGTGCTGGCCGTCGGGCGCTGGCACGGGGCGCGCTCCCTGCTGGGGCTCGGGCTGTCCCTCCTCGTCGTGACCCGGTTCATCGTGCCGGGGATCCTGTCGGGGCAGAGCCCGGCCCTGGTCGCCCTGTTCGGGGCGCTCGCGGTCATGCTCGTCACGCTCTACCTCGCCCACGGCGTCAACGAGATGACCACCGTCGCCGTCATCGGGACGGCGGCGGCCCTGACCGTGACCATCGGTTTCGGGATGCTCTTCATCGAGCGGGCGAAGCTGACCGGCTTCTCGTCGGAGGAGGCCAACCTGGCCCGGTTCGCCGTCGAGGGCCTCGACCTCAAGGGCCTCGTCCTCGCCGGCCTCATCATCGCCGCGCTGGGTGTGCTCGACGACGTCACGGTGACCCAGGCCTCGACGGTGTTCGCGATCCACGACGCGGACCGGCGCCAGACCTTCGGGCAGCTCTTCGGCCGGGCGATGAAGGTCGGCCGCGACCACATCGCCTCGACGGTCAACACGCTCTTCCTCGCCTACGCCGGCGCCTCGCTGGCCCTGCTGGTGGTGTTCTCCACCGGGGGGCTGGCGGTGGGGGAGGTGGTCAACGCCGAGATCCTCGCGGAGGAGATCGTCAAGACCCTGGTCGGCTCGCTCGGGTTGGTCTCCGCGGTGCCGTTCACGACCGCCCTGGCCGCGACCGTGGCCGTCCGGCGTCCGCTGAGCGCACCACCCCTCGGAGGCACGCACGTGCACGCCCACGGGCCCGACGGACCCGTGCCCATCGCGCCGGCCGCCCCGCCGACCGTCCCGCCGGACGAGGAGGACATCTCCGACGAGGACCGTGCCCACCGGTCCTGGATCAACTACCTCCGGGAGGGGACCCAGGGCGGCGACGTCCCGGCAGGGCCCGGCGCGGAGCCTCCACCGGGAGAAGGCCGCTGAGGGCCGGCAGGGACCCGTGAGTCCGGCGTCGAACCTCCACACACCACCGCTTCGCTGACACCCTGGCCAGAGGTCCGTACCATGGATGCCGGCGCCCCCACGTCCGGTGCGGGACCGACAGGCCACCACCCGGCTGCGGCCCCACGGAACTCCCCGCGGGCGCGCACGTTCGCATGGCGTTGCCCCACCCCCTTTCCGCTTCAGACGGCCACCTGTGCCGCCGATGAGTCTTGCGAGAGCCACCGCCGATGGATGAGACGGACACCTTGACGGACGTGACCCCCATCTCCGAGCTGTTCGAGCGCGGTGCCAGCCGTGGCTACGTGCTGCTCTCGGAGCTGCAGGAGCTCTTCGACCCGCTCGTCCACACGGACAACTGGGTCGACGACGCCGCCCAGCGCGCCCGCGACCTCGGCA
>JAHWKB010000269.1 GCA_019348115.1 Actinomycetota bacterium
GCTGGCTCGCGTCCCCCTGCGCGCCGAGGCTCTGCCCGTTCAGCTCCACCCGGACGGCGGCGGGGTTGCCGAACCGGACCTCGATCTCCTCGTCGTCCTCCCACTCCCGCGACTCGCCCCGCTCGAGGATGCCCTCGAAGACGGTCTGGCCGTCGATGACCACGCGCGTCCACGAGCGGTCCTCGTACGTGATGAGGAGGTTGACGCCGTCGAAGGTCGGCGTGGGGCTGGGCTCCGGCTCGACCGGGGTCGTCGTCCCGGAGGTGACCTCGGACGGGCTGGCGGACGGCTGGCGCGACGGGCCGGCCGCCGGGTCGGGCGTACGGCCGCCGAAGACCTGCGCGAGCGCGGCCACGCCCACCATCACGACGATGACGACCACGGCCCACGCGATCCACGTCGGCGGCGGACCGGCGGGCTGCTTCGCGACCGGCGTGGCCGCGATGCTGGCGGCCGAGACGTCGTCGTGCTGGACGTGCCGGCGGTAGAGGTCCAGCAGCGGCTGCGGGTCGACCTGGAGGTAGCGCGCGTAGGAGGACAAGAAGCCCTTGGCGTAGACGTCCCCGCCGATGAGCTCGAACTGCTCGTCCTCCAGCGCGCGCAGGTAGTCCCCCCGGACACGGGTGTCCCGGGCCGCATCCTCGATGCTGCGGCCCTGCTCCTCGCGCGCGTCGCGGAGGACGTCCCCGATCCCGATGCTCACGCTGCGTCCCTCGACCGACGCCGGCGTCCGGCGTCCGGCGTCCGGGGCGAGCCTACGGGAGGGGGGACGGCAGGCGCGAGGCCGCGCGGGGTGGGTCGCGGTCACACGACCCGCACGACGTCGAGGAGCGCGCCGGCCGCCGCCTCGTCCCGACCGGTGACCTCGATGCCGGGGAGGTCGCGCCAGCCCCGCCGCGCGCCGGCGAGCAGGCACCAGGACGGGACGTCGGCGACCACCGCGACGGTCGGTGCCGAGCGGACGAACTCGCCGAACTCCCGCCGGCGGAGGTCGAACCGCCACGGCGTGCGCGTGACGTCGCGGAACCGCACCTCGACCACGCCGTCGCGCCGGTCGAGCGTCCGCAACGGGCCGGCGGGGAGCGCGCGGAGCTGGAACTCGGCGAGGAGCTCGCGCAGGTCCGCGTCCATCGGCGGGTCGGGGCGCCCGACGGCCTGGGTGACGTCCCACTGGTGGACCCATTCGTCGTACAGGCGCAGGCCACCCATCCAGGCGAGCGGCAGACGCCCGAACGCGGTGGGGATGGTGACGCGAGCGAGCGCCCGCGGGGCGAGGCCCGTGACGGTCGCGAGCCGGGACCCCCAGGTCGCGAGGTCCGCGCGGACCGCCGCCCGCGCCTCCTGCCGGACCCCGGCCACGAGCTCGTCGTTGAGGCGCTCGATGTCGTCGAGGTCCTGGCCGGCGCGGAAGTGCAGGAGGTGCGCCCCGAGGACGCTCCCGCGATCGGAGGTGGCCAGGTGCCGGAACACGTCGAGGACGCTCCAGCCCGGCACCGCCTCCACCGTGAGCTCGGCGTCGGACAGCCCGTCCAGCAGCTCGAGGCTCCGCGCACGCAGGCGACGCATCGCGCCCGCGATGTCCTTCGGATCCACGGCGTGCGCTCCTCGGAGGTGGCCGGCGGAGCGTAGGCGCCGGGAGTTCGTGCGCGCGCAGGCCGGCGCTACAGTTCCGCGCCATGGAGACCTTCAGGAAGCTCAGCCTCGTCCTCAGCGCCGCCCTCCTGGCGATGGTGCTCGCCGGCGGCCCCGCGCTCGCCACCGAGTCGGGTGGCGGCGGCGAGGGCGAGGGCGGCAAGATCGAGCTCGCCACGAACCAGCACGAGCTGGTCGGCCTCATCCTCCTCGGGGCGCTCGGGATCGGCGGCCTGGCCGCGCTCGTCAACGCCCGCAAGCAGCTCCGCGGCGAGCGCAAGCAGGCCACCGGCGAGTTCCGCTGGCGCTGACCCCCGGGTCCCCACCTCGAGCAGCGCCCGACCGCGAGCAGCGCAGACCGTGAGCAGTACATCCCCGTATCCGGGGCTCAGGTGCTCCCGGTCGTCGAGGTGCTCACGGTGACATCGGGAACGCGCAGCACGACGGCGCCCGTGCGCGCCGCGACGCGTGCACGGAGGTCGTCGACGACCTCGCGCACTCGGGCGCGGTCGGTCAGCTCGTGCACCCACAGCTCGGCCACCTCGTAGCCGTCGGCCTCGAGCTCGGCACGACGCTGCCGGTCCGCACGCCGGCGCAGGACGTCCCCGTGGTACCGCTCGCCGTTGATCTCGAGCACGCCGCGACCGTCGAGCAGCACGTCGACCTCCACCCGGCGACCCGACGTGAGCTCGAGACGGACGTTCACGCGGTAGCCCGTGACGCCGAGGTCGTCGAGGACGACGATGCCGACGATCTCCGAGACCGCGCGTGTCCGCCGGAACCGGTCGTCGAGCTGCTCCAGCACGCGTCGCACGCGGGGGTTCCCCGGGAGACGAGGTCGAGCGTGCACCGATGCGATGAGGCGCAGGGGGTCGGTGCGGCCGAGGCGGTACCCCTCGGCCGCGGCCAGGAGCAGGGTCCGGTCGTCCGTCACGCCGGCGAGGTCGTGGAGCGTCCGGGTCACGCTCGTCACCCGATGGTGACCGAACCGGACGACCTCGTGGTCCTCGAGCCAGGTGGTCCGGCGGACGGTGATGCCGGCGATGTCCGGGGTGTGCCCCCGGGGGACGACGAGCTCGATCGCCTCGCCGGCGTCGAAGTCCGGCAGGCGCCACAACCGGGCGGCCGAGCGTCGGGCGACGACCGCGTCCTCGCCGACCCGCAGGCAGGCGGCCGTGAGCGTGACCTCCCAGCTCGCCGGCGTGCCGGCCGCGGTGAGGACCGGGCCGTCGAACCACCGGACCCATGCCCCGCCGGCGACCAAGCGGTCGATGCGGCTGTCCGCGAACCCGCAGGCGCGGGCCTGGTCCCGGGTCCAGACGCCGGCCTGCGAGGCGGCGACGCGGTGGAGTCGTCCGTAGCGGTCCATGCGCCGACCGTGACACGCCGGCGCGCTCGGGGCGCGATCGGTCCGCACGACCCTGTGGACGCCGACGCGCGGCCCACGGTCGCGCCGCGCGGTCGGTCGTCGACCGTGAGCAGTGACACGACCGCGAGCAGCCCATCCCCGGATACGGGGCTCAGCTGCTCACCGTGGCGCGAGGTGTCTCGACGTCGAACTGTGGAGCGGGGGTCAGAAGACGCCCTGCTCGAGGGCGTTGTCGAGCTCCTCCGGGGACCACAGGACCTCGCGCGCCTTGGAGCCCTCGTTGGGGCCGACGACGCCGAGCTCCTCGAGCTCGTCCATGA
>JAHWKB010000270.1 GCA_019348115.1 Actinomycetota bacterium
TGACGGTCGAGCTCGACGGTCACCGGCAGCGGGTGCGTCGCTCGACCGTCGGCCGAGAACACCACGTCGTGACCGCCGCCGGCCACGTCACGCTCGTCGAGGAGCCGCGCTTCCCCGATGCCGCCGGCGAGGAGGTCACCGGCGCGAGCCTCGCCCCGATGCCGGGTGCGGTGGTGACCGTCGCGGTGGAGGAGGGCGCCACCGTCGCCGCCGGCGACCTGCTCGTCACGCTCGAAGCGATGAAGATGGAGCACCGCATCACCGCCACGCTCGACGGCACGGTCACCGAGGTCCGCGTGACACCGGGCCAGCAGGTCGACGCCGACGACGTCCTCGTCGTCGTCACCCCGCCCGACGACGGGTCCGACGACGGGGCCGACGGGTCCTCGTAGCCACCTGGTCCGGACGTCCGGACCAGGTTTGCACACGGACGGGTCAGGCGGGGCGGGTGGCGACGCCGGCGGCGAAGGCGAGGAACGTGCTCGCCATCGCCAGGACCGTGAGGTCGGCGACGTCGCGCGTCGCGTCGACCTCGACGAGGTCCGCGGAGACGACGGCGGGGTGGGCGCCGGCGAGGCGGGCACCGGTCGCGAGCTGGCGCGGGGTCATGCCGCCGGGGCGGGCGCCGGGGCAGCCCGGGGCGAAGGCGCGGTCGAGCACGTCGACGTCGATGTCGACGTGGACGGCGTCGCAGCGGCCGGCCAGCGTGTCGAGCGCCTCGGCGACGACCGCCGCGACGCCGCGCTCGTCGACCTCGCGCATGGTCACGACGCGGATGCCCTGCTCCTCCGCCCAGCGCCGGTCGTGCCCGGAGTTGGCGAACGAGTGGATGCCGACCTGTACCACCTGGTCCCCGGGAAGGCCGGCCTCGACCAGCGCGCGGATCGGCGAACCGTTGCCGATCGGACCGTCGATCGGGCGGACGTCGTGGTGGGCGTCGAACGTCAGGACGCCCAGCCGCTCGAGCGGGGCGTGCGGGAGGGACCGCACGAGCGGGTACGAGATGACGTTGTCGCCGCCGAGGAAGCAGCGGACGGCCGGCGTGTCGAGCTCGCCGGCCCGCTCGCGGATCGCTGCGACCGCGGCGTCCGGCGGGAGCCCGGCGAGGTCCCAGTCGCCGAGATCGGCGACGGGGAGGTCGAGGAGCTCCACGCCGGTCTCGCCGTCGAGCGTGGAGAACCTCGCGAGCGCCGCGCGGAGGGCCGGCGGGGTCCGCCAGGCCTCGGAGGGGCTGATCGAGGCCGACGAGGTCGGCACGCCGACGACGACCAGACGGGGGTCACGGTCCCCCCGCGCGAGCCACTCCGACGCGCGCGGCCAGTGCGGATCGGGGGTCGTCATGGGGGGCGAGGCTAGTCGTGGCGGGCGCGCCGGACCCGGCCGACCCCGCAGGGGCGGTGAGCGACGGGACGAGGTGCCTCGTCCGTGCTGGGCCGCGTCGCTGTCAGAACAGCACGCGCCAGGCGAGGAGGCCGTCCGCCGGCGCGCGCCCCGAGAGCACCCGGCAGAACTCCACGGCGTCGAGGCGCAGCTCCTCCCCACCGCTGCCGGACGCGAAGCGCCCGCCGGCCGGCCCGGTGAGCTCGAGCCGGAACGGTCGGCCGTGCCGGGCGGCCCACTCCCGGACGACGTCGGCGACGACGCGGCCGTCCACGGCCGGGTCGAGCGCCAGCTCACGGCCCGTGGCGCGGGCGATGTCGACGCGGTGGAGCCACGCGTCACGCGTGTAGACGACGTCGACGAGGTGGTCGAGCCCGAGCGTCGCGGGCATGCCCTCGGCCGTGGATCCACCGGTGTCGAGCGGGACCCGGACGCGTCGGAGGAGGCGGGGCAGGCGCATCCGTCCGGCGACCGCCGCCGGCATGAGCTCCTCCAGCCGACGGACGCGTTCCGCCGGGGAGAGGTCGGCGTGGTCGCGGACCTGGAGGTCGTTCGTGGCGTCGAGCGCGTTCCCGTCGTACTCGCCGCGGTGGCGGGCGCTCCACGCCAGCTGGCGGAGCATCTCCCGGACCGACGCGTTCGCGGCCGCGGCGCCGATGAGGTGGCCGACCATGTCGGCGACCGTCCAGGGCACGCACTCGGTCGGCCGGTCCCAGTCGGCGGGTGCGAGCACCCGGAGGTCGGCGAGGAGCCGCTCGTCGACGGCGCGGGCGAGCCCGGCGGCGTCGGTGTCGCGGCTGATCGGGGCGATGGCCTCGACGGGCAGGGCGGCGGTGCGGTTCGTCATGAGCGGTCCTCGGTGAGATCGGAGAGGAACATCGAGACGGCACGCGGCACGAGCCGCACCCAACGGTCGCCGTCGGGATCGTTCGCGAGCTGCTGGGCGGCCAGCCCGGCCGTGAGCGCGGTCCACAGATCGAGGGCGTCCTGCCCGTGGACGCCGAGCTCGGCGAGCCCCTCGACCATGCGCTCGTAGCTCGCCACCGAGGCGGCGTACGCCTCGGGCGAGGGCTGCCAGTCCGGCAGCGCCCCGGTGAACAGCAGCTGGTAGCGCGCGCGCGACGCCTGGCAGAAGCGGAGGAACGCGGTCACCGAGCGTGTCAGCGTGCCGTGCGGGTCGTCGCGGTCGACCGGGACGGTCGCAACCGCCTCGTCGAGCTCGCGGTACCCCTCGGCGAACATGGCGTCGTAGATGGCCGCCTTGCCGTCCACGTACGTGTAGAGCGACGGCGCCCGCATGCCGAGCTCGGCCGCGAGGTCCCGCAGCGACAGCGCAGCCAGGCCGTCCCGCTCGGCCAGGGCCCACGCCGCCGCGACGAGCCGAGCGCGCATCTCCTCGCGCCGCTCGAGGACCCGGCTGCTCGTCGTCACGCTCGTCTCCTAACAGCGTTCGGGATTCCGAACAC
Source organism: Actinomycetota bacterium (assembly GCA_019348115.1). Taxonomy (GTDB): domain Bacteria; phylum Actinomycetota; class Nitriliruptoria; order Nitriliruptorales; family Nitriliruptoraceae; genus JAHWJY01. The sequence goes on from JAHWKB010000270.1 coordinate 2,847, forward strand.
CGTTAGGTATACGCCCCTGCGGCGCGGTCGTCAACGCCCCGGGACGGGCGGACTCACTCGTCGCCGGCGTTGCCGCCCAGGTAGCGCTCCTTGATCGAGTTCACGACGCCGGCATCGGCGAGCGTGGTCGTGTCGCCGAGCTGCTTGTCCTCGGCGATGTCCTTCAGGAGCCGCCGCATGATCTTGCCGGAGCGGGTCTTCGGGAGGTCGTCGGTGAACAGCAGCGACGCCGGCTTCGCGATCGGCGAGATCTGCTTCGCGACGTGGTCGCGCAGCTCCTGACCGAGCTCCTCGCTCGGCTCGATGCCGCCCCGCACGGTCACGAAGGCGGCGATCGCCTGGCCGGTGTCGGCGTCGGCACGGCCGATGACGGCCGCCTCGGCGACCGACGGATGGGACACGAGCGCCGACTCGACCTCGGTCGTCGAGATGCGGTGGCCCGAGACGTTCA
>JAHWKB010000271.1 GCA_019348115.1 Actinomycetota bacterium
GACGTGCCGCTGCCGGCGGACAGCATCGTGGTGTGCTCGTTCGGGGACGCGTCGGCGAACCACGCGACGACGCTCGCCGGCATCAACGCGGCCCGCTACGCCCACCGGCGCGGCAACCCCGTCCCCATCCTGTTCGTGTGCGAGGACAACGGGCTCGGCATCTCGGTGGAGACGCCGCGCGGCTGGATCCGCGACAGCTTCTCACGGCTCCCGCACCTGCGCTACGTGCAGGCCGGGGGCGAGATCGACGAGGTCTGGGACGCGGTCGCCTCGGCGGTCGAGCTCTGCCGCAGCCGGCGTGGTCCGGTCTTCCTCCACCTGCCGACCGTCCGGTTGTGGGGTCACGCCGGCTCGGACGTCGAGACGACCTACCGGTCGCTCGCGGACATCGAGATCGACGAGGGGCGGGACCCCTTCCTCACGACCGCGCGCCGGCTCGTCGAGACGGGCGCCGCCACCCCCGAGCAGCTCCGGGCCATCGTCGACGACGCCCGTGCCGAGGTCGAGCGCGCCGTGGCGGCGCACGCCGACGAGCCGCCGTTGACGACCTACGAGGAGGTCGTCGCCCCGCTGGCGCCGTACGACGCCGACCGTGTCCGGGCGTCCGCGACGGGCCGGGTCCCGGCGGAGGCGCGACGGCGGCACTTCGGGGACGAGCTGCCGGAGGAGACACGGGCGGCCACCAAGCGCACGCTGGCCGCGGCCATCAACGCCGCCCTGCACGACGAGTTCCTCCGCCGCCCGGAGATGCTGCTGTTCGGCGAGGACGTCGCCACGAAGGGCGGCGTCTACCACGTGACGGCGGGTCTCCAGGATGCCTTCGGCCAGGGACGGGTGTTCGACACCCTCCTCGACGAGACCACCATCCTGGGCCTCGCCCAGGGCGCCGGGATGCTCGGGTTCCTCCCGGTCCCCGAGATCCAGTACCTCGCCTACGTCCACAACGCCCTCGACCAGCTCCGTGGCGAGGCGTGCTCGCTGTCCTTCTTCTCCGACGGCCAGTTCACGAACCCGATGGTCGTCCGCATCGCCTCGTTCGCGTACCAGAAGGGGTTCGGCGGCCACTTCCACAACGACGACGCCATCGGCGCCCTGCGCGACATCCCCGGGCTCGTCCTGGCGGCGCCGGCGCGTGGGGACGACGCGGCCCGGATGTTCCGCGCTGCCGTCGCGATGGCCGCCGAGCACGGACGGGTCGTCGCGTTCCTCGAGCCGATCGCGCTCTACCACGAGAAGGACCTCCACGAGCCAGGGGACGGCGCCTGGCTGACCGACTACCCGCCTCCGGGCGAGGCACTGCTCCCGGGGGAGGTCGCCACCTACGGCGACGGCGGCGACGTCCTGATCGTCACCTACGCCAACGGGCTCCGGATGTCGCTGCGTGCCGCCCGGCGGCTCCGGGACGAGCACGGGGTCGACGCCACCGTGCTCGACCTGCGCTGGCTCGCGCCGCTCCCGTTCGAGGCCGTCCGTGAGCACGCCGGGCGCTGCGCCGCGGTGCTCGTCGCGGACGAGTGCCGCGAGACCGGAGGTGGCGTCGCCGACGCGATCATCGCCGACCTCGCGACGCGCCGTGTGGGCGCGCCGCTGGGGTCGGTGCGGTCGCGCGACTCGTACGTGCCGCTGGGTCCCGCAGCAGGCACCGTGCTGCTGGACGAGGACGACATCGTCGCCGGCGTCCTGGCGCTGCGGTGAGGACCGACCGTCCGGGTTCCACCCTCCCGGCCTGCCGGTCGCCGCGGCGCTGACGGACGCGGTGGGGCACCGTGCCGACATCCGCTGGTGCCTCGGCGACCCCCACGAGGACTGGGCTGCCCCGGACCGGCTCGCGGCGGTCCTCGACCTCGTGACCAGCCGTCGGGCGGGCGCCGGCTTCGTGCCCCCGGAGCGATTCCGGGGCCGGGCGCGAGCAGGCGCTCCCCGGCCTCGCCGGCGCGGGCGTGCCGCAGCTGGCGCGGTGATCCGTCGGGCCGTCCGTCAGCCAGGCTCGGTGCAGAAGTCGATCAGCTCCTCGACGGCGCCCACGAGGCCGACCTCGAGATCGGTGTAGCGGCTGACCGAGGCGAGGATGCGCTGCCACAGCTGCCACGGCGCCTCGACCCCGAGCTCGCGGCACACCCCGGTCTTCCAGTCCTCGCCCCGCGGCACCTCGGGCCACGCCGCGACGCCGACGACCGACGGCTTCACCGCCGCCCACACGTCGACGAACGGGTGGCCGGTCACGAGGACGTGGGGGCCGGACACCGCCGCAGCGATGCGTGCCTCCTTCGTCCCCGGGACGAGATGGTCCACGAGGACGCCGAGCCGGCGGTCCACCGAGGGGCCGAACCGGCGCACGACGTCCGCGAGGTCGTCGATGCCCTCGAGGTACTCGACCACCAGCCCCTCGACGCGAAGGTCGTCGCCCCAGACCTTCTCCACGAGCTCGGCGTCGTGCTTCCCCTCGACGAAGATGCGCGACCCGCGGGCGACGCGCGCGGGCGCCCCCGGCAGCGCGAACGAGCCGGACGGCGTGATCCGCGGCTCGTCGGTCGCCGGCGGTCGCGGCGTCGGCGGCATGAGCGTCGCCGGCACGTCGTCGACGAAGAACGCGCCGGGGTGGAGCTCGAACGTCCGCTCGCGGCCGCGTCGGTCGCGCAGGGTCACGGTCCGGGCCGTGGCGCCCGTCACCTGTCCCACGAACCCGTCGGTCGAGACCTCGACGGTCAGGCCCGGACGCAGCGCGACCTCGCGCACCCGGCTGCGGTGACCGCCGCCGGTCGCGAGCACGTCGTCGCCGTACCGGTCCCTCGTCATCGACGGGACCGTAGCGACACGTGTGGCAGACTCGGTGGACCTCGAGGACGGGAGCTCCGCGATGGCCACGACCCGCACCGCGTTCCGGACGTGCCCGCTCTGCGAGGCCACCTGCGGGCTCGAGCTGACCGTCGTCGACGACCGCATCACGAAGGTCCGTGGTGACGACGAGGACGTGTTCAGCCGCGGCTACCTCTGCCCCAAGGGCGCGGCGTTCGGCCAGCTCGAGCACGACCCGGACCGGCTCCGCCAGCCGCTGGTCCGTCGGGACGGCGAGCTCGTGCCCGTGAGCTGGGGGGAGGCCTTCGCCGAGGTCGACCGTCGCCTCCCACCGATCATCCAGGAGCACGGCCCCGACGCCGTGGCCGCGTACATGGGCAACCCCAACGTCCACAACCTCGCCGGCGGCCTCTACGCGAAGCCGTTCCTCAAGGCGCTGGGCACCCGCAACGTCGCGTCGGCGTCCACGGTGGACCAGATGCCCAAGCACGTCTCGAG
>JAHWKB010000272.1 GCA_019348115.1 Actinomycetota bacterium
CCCTGAATACCGACTCCAAAGGACGGCGTGTTGCCGATTACACCACCTCCCACCGAACCGCCGGCGAGCCGGCGAGGTCGGGCGGCCGAGGGTAGCGAAGGGCCCCTCCGTATCGGCCTGCCCGGGATCGGAGCAGCAGACCTCAGCATGCTGAGCGATGCTGCTCGTCTCGCCTAGCGGAGGTCGGCGACGTCGGGGCCGGCGGCCGGGGAGCTCGCGACCTCGACGCGGTCGAAGCGGTCGCCGACCGCGTCGGCGAGGTCGCGGGCGTGCCGCTCGTTCTCCGCCAGCGCCACGATCGTCGGGCCCGAGCCGGACACGACCGCACCCAGCGCTCCCTCTGCGAGGAACGCGTCGCGGGCCGCCTCGAGCCCCGGCCGGAGGGTGAACGCCGCGACCTCGAGGTCGTTGTGGAGCGCGTCGCCGAGTGCCTCGCTGTCGCCGGTGCGGAGGGCCTGGAGCACGGCGTCCGGCTCGCGCTCGGTGGGGCGGCCGACCTCGTCGAACACGCGGTAGACCTCGGGGGTCGACAGCGGGTCGTCCGACATCCCGACGACCCAGTGGAACGGGCCACGGGCCAGCACCTGGGCCGTCGCGGTGCCGGTCCCGGTGGCGAGGGCGGTCCCGCCCGTGACGCAGAAGGGCACGTCGGCGCCGAGCTCGGCGGCGAGCACACGGAGCTCGTCGCGGTCGAGGCCGCACTCCCACAGGCGGTTGAGCGCGACGAGGGTCGCGGCGGCGTCCGCGGACCCACCGGCCATGCCGGCCGCCACGGGGATGCGCTTGGCGAGCTCGACGCGGGTCGCGGGGACGGCGTCGGGCGCGCCGTCGCGGTCGCGGGGGTCCGCGGTGCCGGTGCCGGTCCGCTGCATCAGCAGCCGCGCGGCCCGGACGGCCAGGTTCGACTCGTCGTCCGGGACGCCGTCGCCGCCGTCGTGGGAGAAGCGCAGCTCCATGAACCGGCGCACGGCGGGGTGGCGGCACGTCGACTCACCGCCCTCGAGCTCGACGGTGACGGTGTCGTGGATGCCCACGGTCTGCATGATCGAGACGAGCTCGTGGTAGCCGTCGTCCCGCAGCCCGCGCACGGCGAGGAAGAGGTTCACCTTCGCCGGCACGCGGACGCGGACGCGCGCGGATGCCTCCGCGTACCTCCGCTGCGATGTCCGGTCCGACTCCACGCTGTCTCTCTCGACATGGAGGACGGCACGCTCCCGCACCCCGTCCCGTCTCCCTCGCGACGCTGTCATCCTACGGACGGGCCGTCAGGCCTCCGCATCGAGGGCGGCGGTGAGCCGGACGAAGTCCTCGGGGGTGAGGGTCTCGGCGCGGGCCCCGGGGTCGATGCCCGCGGACGCGAAGGCGTCGGCGAGCAGCTCCGCCGGCGCCAGGGCGCGCAGGGTGTTCCGGAGGGTCTTGCGGCGCTGCGCGAACGCGGTGTCGACGACCGCGGCGAGACGTGAGCGGACCTCCGCCGACGGGGCGTCGTCTCGCCGGCGGATCCGCACCATCACGCTGTCGACGTTGGGGACGGGGTGGAAGACGCTCCGTGGCACCTGGAGATCGACGGCGGCCTCCGCGGTCAGTGCGACCTTCACGGACACCGCGCTGTAGAGCGGCTGACCCACCCGGGCCGACCAGCGCTCACCGACCTCGCGCTGGACCATGACGTACTGCTCGGTGATGGCCGGACCGGCCTCGAGGGCCTGCATGACCAGGGGCGTCGCGACGTTGTAGGGGAGGTTCGCGACGAGCTTCGCCGGTCCTCCGTCGACCGCGGCCGCGAGGTCGATCCGCATGGCGTCGGCGTGGACGAGCGAGAACCCGGGCTCGTCCCCCAGGAGCTCCTCGAGCACCCGCACGAGGCCCGCGTCGACCTCGATCGCGACCACCCGGCGTGCCGCGTCCAGCAGCGGGATCGTCAGCGAGCCGAGCCCGGGTCCGATCTCGAGCACGGTGTCGTCCGGTCCGACGCCCGAGGCCTCGACGATCCGGCGGACCGTGTTGGGGTCGACGACGAAGTTCTGCCCGGACGACTTCCGCGGGGCGAGCCCGTGCCGGTCGAGGAGGCGACGGACGTCGGTCGGCGTGAGCGGCTCGCGGCTCACCCGTGGCTCACGAGAGACCGAGCTTGCGCGCGCAGCTCGGCCACGGGCTCCAGCCACGGACGGCGTGGAGGCGCTTGCCCACCGCGATCTGCTGCTCGGCGCTCGCCTGCCAGGCGTAGGCCGGGTACCCGGACGGCTTCCAGCGGTTCCAGGTGTCGGGGTGGAACTGCAGCCCACCGTCGTACGCGCCGTCGTACGACCACCGCCCGCCGGACTCGCACTGCGCGAGGCGGTACCAGTCGCGATCGGAGGTCCCGGAGGAGGAGGTCCGCGCCGGCGCGGGCGGCGGCGGCTCCTTCGTGCCCACCTCGACGATCCGCGGCTCGGGCTCGCGGACGACCTCGGACGACTCGAGCGTCCGCTCGACGTCCTCCCCGTCCACGACACGCACGTGGTAGACGTCGCGACGCAGGCCCTCCGCGCCGGCCGCCACCACCCGGGTCCGCCCCTTCAGGAGCTCGTCGGTCCGGCGTCGCTCCTCCGCGAACGGGAGCGCGACCTCCTCGACCTCGGTGCGGCTCGAGATCCGGGTGATCCGCGCGACGACCGTGTCGTCGAGCGGGGTCGTGAGCGACGGCGTCAGCCGGTCGTCCGGGCCGAGGCGGATGTCGGAGCGCGACAGCGCCTCGCCGAGCGTCTCGGCCGTGCTGGTGAAGGACTCGAGCCCGCCGTCGACGTGGACGAGGACGAGGATGGGGATGCGGACCTCGAGCACGTCGCCGTCCTCGAGCAGGCCGCGGACCGGCCCCACGGGGTCGGCGCCTTCCAGGCCGGCCGCCTGGAGGACCGCGCCGACGGTGCGGTCCGGGGTCAGGACCCGCTCGATCGACCCGTCCTGCGCGACGACGTGGACCGCGATGGCCCGCTGGATGCGGATGCCCATCCCGTCGACGAGCGGTGCGTGCGGCGGCGGGGTCACCCGATCGGCCGGCGAAACCTCGATGGAGCGCCGCGCGAGGAGGTCCCCGACGGTGTCCGCGAACGAGGACCGGACCTGCTCGACGCGGCCGTCGACCAGCACGCGGACGCGCTTGGTCGACAGGACGACGGGTGCGCAGAGCATGGCCACGAGGGCGAGGCTCAGCAGCTTCCGCAGCGTGTGCGGGGGCAGGTTCGCTGACATGGCCGGAGGACCCTAGGCGTCTCCGGAGCGGGACGCA
>JAHWKB010000074.1 GCA_019348115.1 Actinomycetota bacterium
ACGTCGAGGAGCTCGCGCTGCTCGTCGGGGAGGGTGTGGACCACGGGGGACTCCTGTCGGGTCGCGTCAGCGCTCGCCGGGCTTGAGCGACATCAGGATGCGGCGGGGCTCGTAGCCGAGGGACTCGAGGAACGCCTTGCCCTCGGGGTTGTCCGCGGCCACGGAGATCTCGACGACGGGCACGCGCGTGCCCTCGGCCCACTCCTGGATGGCCGAGACGAGGGCGTCGCCGACGCCGCGACGCCGTGCCTCGGGGCGGGTGAAGACGGGTCCGACGGTGCAGCCGCTGGGGCGCAGCGTCCCGGCCGCGTAGCCCAGGGGCTCGCGCGTGTCGCTGTCGCGGGCGATCCAGAAGATCCCGCCCTGCGGGATGGGCGCGTCCCACGGCAGGCCGTCCGACGACGCGCCGGACGACTCGGCGCGGTACTCGTCGGCGAGCGGCCGGATCTCCTCGATCCGTGCCCGCTGGACCCTCACGTCACCCATCGCGGTCGGCTCCCTCACCCGTGCCGTTCAGCCGGTCGGCACCACGGTCAGGTCATGGTCGACGGTGTTGAGCCGCTCGGCGCCGGACGCCGTCACGGCGACGATGTCCTCGATGCGGGCACCGTAGCGGCCGGGGACGTAGATCCCGGGCTCGACCGAGAAGGCCATCCCCTCCCGGAGCGGCTCGTCGTTGCCGGCGACGATCCAGGGCTCCTCGTGCTCCTCGACGCCGATCCCGTGGCCGGTGCGGTGGACGAAGAACTCGCCGTAGCCGGCGGCCTCGATGACCGCGCGCGCCGCCGCGTCGACCTCCTCGGCGGCGATGCCGGGACGGACGGACGCGACCCCGGCCTCCTGTGCCGCGAGGAGGACGTCGTGCAGCTCCTGGTAGCCGTCGGGCGGGGCGCCGAGGACGTAGTTGCGCGTGTTGTCGGAGCAGTAGCCGTCGCCGGTGCCGCCGATGTCGACCACGACGGCGTCGCCCGCGGTCAGGACCCGATCCGCGGTCTCGTGGTGCGGGCTCGCCCCGTTGGGACCGGAGGCGACGATGACGAAGTTCACCTCGTCGTGCTCGGCGAGGATGAGCTCGGCGATGTCGCGCCCGACCTCGGACTCGGTCCGCCCCGGTCGGAGGAGGTCGGGGACCCGGCGGTGGACGTCGTCGATGGCGCGTCCGACGCGGCGGAGGGCGGCGATCTCCTCGGGGGTCTTCGTGAGCCGGAGCTCCCGCATGACGGTCGTCCCGGCGACCCAGCCGTCCGCCGGGATGGCCTCCTGCAGCCGGAGGGTGAACGCGCTCCAGAGACGGTCCTGCACGGCGTAGACGGGCCGGTCCGCGACGCCGGCCGCGCGGACGACGTCGGCGACGTGGCGGAACGGGTCCTCGGTCTCGCCCCAGGTGCGGACGTCGACGAGGTCGGCGGCGCCGGACGCGACGGCCCGCGGCGCCTCGAGCTCGGGCACCACCAGGGCGGCGTCGCCCTCGGCCGGGACCACGAGGAGGGTCAGTCGCTCGAGGGGCAGGGCGTGGTAGCCGAGGAGGTAGCGGAGGTCCGCGGACGGACCGACGAAGAGCGCGTCGACCCCGCGGGCCCGCATGGCCTCCTGGGCACGGCGGACGCGGGCGAGCGTGGCGGGCACGGCGGCCTCCTGCGGTCGGATCGGCGGCTGGGGGTGCGATGGTAGGCCGAGTAGCCTCCCGCCCGTCCGTCCGCTCCCCCGCCCCAGGAGGCCGCCCGTGCCGACCGGCGTCGCGGCCACCCCGTCGCCGCTGCCGTCCCGCGTGTCCTCCCTGGCCGCCGCGGCCGAGCGCCCGCTCGACGTGCTGGTGATCGGTGGCGGCATCACGGGGGTGGGGATCGCGCTCGACGCGGTGACCCGCGGCTACCGGGTCGCGCTCGTCGAGCGGGCGGACATCGCGTCGGGGACGTCGTCGCGTTCGTCGAAGCTCGTCCACGGCGGCGTGCGCTACCTCGCCACCGGCGACGTCGCGATGGTCGCCGAGGGGGTGCGCGAGCGCGACCGTCTCCGCCACCTCGCCCCGCACCTGGTGCGCCCGCTCGGGTTCGTGGTGCCCGTGGACAGCCGCTCGATGCAGGTGCGGCTGAAGGCCGGCATGACCGCCTACGACGGGCTCGCGCTGGGCCGCAACGTGCGTCGCCACCGGCGGCTCGCGGTCGCCGACGTGCTCGAGGCCGCCCCGGGGATCACCACCGGCATGTCGCTCGGGGGCTACCGGTACTACGACTGCCAGACCGACGACGCGCGTCTCACGCTCCAGATCGCGCAGGTCGCGCGGTCGTTCGGGGCACTCGTCGTGAACCACGCCGAGGTCACCGGGTTCCGCCGGTCCACGGGCGGACGTGTGGTCGGGGCCACCGTCCGCGACCGGCTGTCGGACGCGACCGTCGACCTCGACGCGCGCTGGACGGTGAGCGCCGCCGGCGTGTGGGCCGACGAGGTGCGTGCGCTCGCCACGGACGCGACGGCGGCGCTGGTGCCGGCCAAGGGCGTCCACCTCACCTTCCCGCGACAGGCCGTGCGGGTGAACCAGGCGGTCGCCATCCCCTCGGGTGCCGGCGACGGCCGCATGAACTTCGTGGTCCCGTGGGGCGAGCAGGTCTACGTCGGGACGACCGACGACACGTGGGCCGGCGACCTCGCCCGACCGGCGCTCGAGCAGCCCGAGGCGGACTACCTCCTCGGCTCGGTCAACGCAGCGTTCGGGACCGAGCTCACCGTCGCCGACGCCATCGGGGCCTGGGCCGGGGTACGGCCCCTCCTGAGCGCCGTCGCGGCGACGTCGGACGCCGCCTCGAAGGACCTCTCCCGACGGCACGCCATCACCGAGGACCCGCCGGGGCTCGTGAGCGTGACCGGCGGGAAGCTCACGACCTACCGGCAGATGGCCGAGGACGTCGTCGACGTCGTGTCATCCGCCGAGGGCCGGAACGGGCGCCCGTGCGTGACGGCCCGCCTGCCCCTCGGTGCGCGCGGGAGCGCCGAGGCCGGGCTCGCCCGGACGCGCGAGGCGGCCACGGCCCTCGGGGTCGACCGCGACGTGGCGGGGAGCGTCTACCACCGGCACGGGGACCGCGCCGCCGAGGTGCTGATGGCGTGCCTCGACACCGACGGGACCGAGCCACTCGTCCCCGGGCTCCCCTACCTCCGCGGCGAGGTGCGGTGGGCCGTCCGCCACGAGCTCGCCTGCACCGTGTCGGACGTCCTCCAGCGGCGCACGCGCGTGTCGCTGCGGCACGCCGGCGCGGGCGGTGAGGCGATCGCCTGGACGGCCGACGTGCTCGCCGACGAGCTGGGCTGGGACGACGGCACGCGCGACGCCTCGATCGCCGCCTACCTCGACGAGGTCCGGCACGAGCGCGGCCCGGTCGCCCTCGCCGCCGGGGCCGCCGTCCTCAGATCTTGAGGTCGAGCACCTTCGGGAGGACGTCGAAGCGTGCGGGGGTCGTGCCGAGCACCTCGCCGTCGGCCTCGACGAGGAGCGGGCGCTCGGCGTCGACCGTGACCGTCGTCGACTGGTACTCGCGCACGTCCGGGCTCGTGAGGTGCTCCCCCACGCGCATCTTCGAGGTCAGAAGGAAGACGTCCTTCACCTCGCCCCGCCACAGCTGGACGTTGAAGGTGCCGTCGTCGGGCAGCGCCCGGGGGGCGACCTTCAGCCCGCCACCGAAGAACTGACAGTTCGCGACGATGACGTTGCTGAGGGGCTCCTCGACCGTGGTGTGGTCGACGACCGCCTGTGTGCGGACGAGCTCGAACCTCCGGATCGCGGTCATGATGGCGATGAGGTAGCGGCTCTTGCCGAGCACCCTGGGCATGCGGTTGGCGAGATCGGTGACGAGCCCGCCGTACCCGGCCTCCGCGATGTTGGCGAAGAGCACCGTCCGCTCCGCGCCGTCCTTGCCGAGGAGCGTCACCCGTCCGAGGTCGATCGGGAACACGGTCTCGCCCTCGAAGCGGGCGACGGCGCGCTCGGGGCTACGGTCGAGCCCGAAGGTGCGGATGAAGTCGCAGCCGGAGCCGCCGGCGACCGCGCCGAACACGATCCCCTCCGCGTGTGGCCGGCCCGTCCGGGCGTCGACGAGCCCGTTCACGACCTCGTGCACGGTGCCGTCGCCCCCGACGGCGACGACGAACCGGATGCCCTGGTCGACGACCGCCTCGGTCGCGAGACGGCTGGCGTCGCCGGGTCCGCGGGTGAGGGCGACCCGGTGGGCCAGCCCCCGGGCGTCGCAGGCCGCGGTGACACGCGGGAGCGCGGCGTTGCGCCCCCGGCCGGCGCGCGGGTTGGCGATGAACAGGATGGGGCCGAAGGGAGAGGTCACGCGGGAGGCTCCGGTACCAGTCGGTCAGCGAGGAACGTTGCGAGGTCGGTCACGTCGAGGCCGGCGTCGGCGAGGCGCCGTCGGGCGCCGGCGCAGGCGGTCACGACGGGGGCGCCGGTGGCGCCGAGCTGGCGGGCGCGGTGGTCCGCCGTGGCGGCGGCGTCCGTCGGCGCGACGAGCTCGAGCGCCATGCCGGCGCCACTGCACACCGTGGACGCGCCGTGCCCCTCGGGCTCCACGAGCACCGCACCCGTGGCGGCGAGGAGCCGGCGGGGCGGCGTCGTGACGTCCTCGCCGCGCGCCAGCAGACACGGGTCGTGGAAGGCGACGCGGGTGCGCTCGGACACGAACCGGAGGGCGTCCTCGTCGACCAGCTGAACGAGCGCCGTCGCCGTGTCGAGCACGCGCGTCCCGTCCCCGGCCGTCGACCGGAGAGCCGGGAGGCAGTGCGGATCGGTCGCGACGACGACCGGTGCCGGAGGGAGCAGCTCCCCGAGCCGTGCCGCCGCGGCGGTCGCCTCCGGCCCGGCGCCGAGGTCGGCCAGCGTCCCTCCGCAGCAGCCTTCCGGCACCACCAGCGCGGTGCGGCGCCCGGCGGACGCGAGGATCCGGCGGAGCGCGTCGAGGTCGCGGGCGTCGTCGCGACAGCCGGCGACCACGACGACGTCGAAACCGGTGGTGGCGTCGGCGTCGAGCCCGGCCGGGAGGTCGACGCCGTAGGGCGAGCGGCCGTCGGCGACGGCCGCGACCGCGTCCTCGGTGCCCGCGACCGGCGAGCCGGCGTCGCGCACCGTGGCGCGGCCGGCGCGGACCTGGGCGGGGACGTCCTGGTCGAAGACGCACGGCACGCGGCAGGCGAGGCAGCCCGTGCAGGCCTCGAGGTGCGACGCGGCGTGCGCGTCCGCGGTGGTGCGGCCCTGGGCGAGGTCGCTGACGGTGCGGTGGAAGGACCACGGCACCGCGTCGTCGCGCCCGGTCGCCTCGGTCACCGGGCAGGCGAACGTGCACATCTTGGGACAGAAGCTGCCGTGGAGGGCCGCGGCGGCGACGTCGTCCGGGATCATCGGCAGGGTGCCGGGTGCGTCAGCCATCGCGGCCCCCTCGCCCGCCGAGCCCGAGCTTGCCGGGGTTGAGGAGCCCCTTCGGGTCGAGCGCGTCCTTGACGCGGCGGAGGAGGTCGAAGCCGACCTCACCCAGCTCCTCGCGGAGGTACGGCGCGCGCAGCAGCCCGATGCCGTGGTGGTGGCTCGTCGTGCCGCCGGCGGCGAGCGCAGCGCGCTGGCCGGCCTCCCACGCCGCGTCGTAGCGTGCGAGCGCGCGGGCCTCGTTGCCCTCGTTGATCGCCCCGAGCGTGAAGTAGATGCTGCCGCCCTCGGGGTAGACGTGGCTGAAGTGCGCCAGCACCAGGTCGGTGTGCTCCGCCAGCGCGGCCTTCACGTCGTCGTAGAGCCCGGGCAGGACCGCCCAGGTACCGGCGACCTCCATCGTGTCGAGCATCAGGGCGTCCCCGAAGGTGCCGCCGGGCTTCATGTACTCCGCGAAGCGGTAGGACATGTTGTGCCGGTGGGCGCGCCAGTGCTCCCCCGGCTCGGGTCCGAGGTCCTCGGCACCGTGCTCGGACAGGATGCGGCGGACGACCCCCGCGGTGAACTCCGCGACGTCCTCGTCGCCCTCGCAGCCGATGATGACGAGGCAGCCCTCGGGGACCTCGAGGCCCTGCCCGCCGAAGACCATCGCCGTGTCGGTCTCGTCGTAGAGGCGGACGATGGTGGGACGCAGGCCCGTCCGCAGCACCGCCCGGATGGCGTCGAGCCCGGTCCGGACGTCCGGGACGAGGAAGCCGCGGTCGACCGCGACCGCCGGCGCCGGCCAGATCCGGAGCGTGGCGCCGACGATGAGCCCGGTGGTCCCCTCGCCGCCGAGGAACAGGCGCGTGAGATCGGGCCCGGCGGCGGACCGCGGGACGGGGCGGGTCGAGAACAGCGACCCGTCGGCGAGGACGACGTCCAGCCCGACGACCATGTCCTCGAGCTTGCCGTAGAAGCTCGACGCCTGGCCGGCGGACCGGATGGCGAGGAACCCACCCACGGTCGAGCAGTGGATCGACGACGGGAAGTGCCCCAGGGTCCAGCCGCGGTGCCGGAGGTGGTCCTCGAGCGTCTGCGCGATCACGCCCGGCTCGACCACGATCGTCCCGGAGACCTCGTCCAGCCCGCCGATGGCGTTCAGGCGCTTGAGGTCGACCGTGATGGCGCCGGCGACGGGTGCCGCCCCGCCGCACACGCCCGTGCCGGCGCCGAAGGGCACGATCGCGACGTCGTGGGCGTCGCACCAGCGGACCACGTCGACGAGCTCGTCGCGGGATCCGGGCGAGACGACCGCGTCGGGGACCGGGAGGTCCTCGCCGGCGCGCCGGCGCATCAGCAGCCGCGGCCACCAGTCGTGGGCGTGGTTCGCCGTGTCCGCCGGGTCGGTCGCCACCCACCGGTCCCCGACACGACCCGCGAGGTCGTCGAGGAGCGCGGCGTCGAGCATGGGGAAGGACCTGTCCGGGAGCGGGGACGGAAGCCTAGGCCAGCCCACCCCGCCGTCGTCCCCGTGGCGGTTCAGGCTTCGACGATGCCACGGCGGAGCTGGTCGACGGCGCGTCGGGCGACGGCCGGGAGGTCACCGTCGCCGACGGAGCGGAGCTGGCCGACGAGGTCGGCGACCTGCTTGACGTTGCGGACGAAGTCGCCGCCGGTCAGCTCGAGGTTGCCGAGCGCCTCGTCGAGGCTCGCGCCCTTGGTCCACCGCCACGCCGGCGCGAGGAACCCGGCGTCGAGCTCCCGCATCGGCCGCAGGCCTGCGTCCGCCTCGAGGGCGCGGAGCTCGTCCGCGATCTCGAGGACGCGGTCGACGGCCCGGTACATCGGCGCCGTCGGGATGTCGGGGAAGTCGGTCGGGTCCCCGCCCCGCGGCTCGTAGAGGAACAGCGAGGCGAGGCCGGCGAGCTCCTCGGAGGTGAGGCCGTCGAACACCCCGCGCCGGAGGCACTCGGCGACGAGCAGGTCGACCTCGGAGTAGATGCCGGCGAGCTTCATGCCGAGCTCGGTCGGGCCCGGACGGTCGTCGACGTAGCCGAGGTCGGTGAGGACGGCGAGGATGCGGTGGAACTGGCGCACGATCGAGCCGGTGCGCCGGCTGATCGACCGTCGCAGGGCCGCGGCCTCGTCGGCGAGCTCGTCGTAGCGGTACTGCCAGCGCTCGTGGTCGGCGCGATCGGGGCAGTCGTGACAGGGGTGCGCCTTCATCTCCCGGCGCAGCCGCTGGATGTCCTCGGACGCCCCGACCTTCTCGATGCGGTGGACGGGCTCGCCCGGCTGCTCGGCTGGGGGGTCGATGCCGCGGAGCTTCGAGGCCACGATGTCGCGGTAGTCGCGCTGGCGGGCGTTGCCGCGGTTGGGGAGCTGGACGCGGTCGATCGGGACGGGCGCCCGGTCGAGCTCGCGCGGGCCGACCTTCGCCAGGGCGCGCTCGTCGGTCACCACCTGCGCGATCGGCACGCCCTTCCGCGTGATCGTGACGCCGACGACCGCGACGATGCCACGACGCCCCGCCCACGGCAGGAACAGGACGTCGCCGGGCTGCAGGCCCGCGATGCCGCCCTCGAGCTCGCTCGTGGCGCGCTGCCGCCGCTCCTTCGCCTCGGACTTCTCGCGCCGGCTGAGCTCACGCCGGATCTCCCAGTAGGTGGGCCAGTCCCCGCGGTCGCACACGAGGTTGCCGGCGTAGCCGCGCATCCCCTCCTCGAGCTCGACGAGCTTCTTCGCCGAGCCCGTCACCGAGCGGTCGGCCTGGAACTGCGCGAACGAGGCGGACAGCAGCACCTCGGCCTGCTGCAGGTCGTGGCGACGGAGCAGGTTGACGGCCATGTTGTAGGACGGCGCGAACGACGACGACAGCGGGTAGGTACGGGTCCCGACGAGGCCGGCGACCGTCTTGAAGTCGAGATCGCGCTGGTAGAGCACGACCGCGTGCCCGATGCGGTCGATGCCACGCCGGCCGGCGCGCCCCGTCAGCTGGGTGTACTCCCCCGGCGTCAGGAGGACGTGGGACTCGCCGTTCCACTTCTCGAGCCGCTCGATGACGACCGTCTTCGCCGGCATGTTGATGCCCAGCGCCAGGGTCTCGGTCGCGACGACGACGCGGAGGAGGCCGCGCTGGAAGCAGACCTCGACCGCCTCCTTGAACGCCGGGACCATGCCGGCGTGGTGCGCGGCGATGCCGTTGATCATCGCGTCGCGCCAGGCGCTGAAGCCGAGCACGAGGAGGTCGTTCTTCGGGAGGTCGCCGAGGAGGAGGTCGACGATCGACGCGATCTCGTCGCGCTCCTCGGGCGTGGTGAGCTGGAGGTTGGCGCGCATGAGCTGCGTCACGGCGTCCTCGCAGCCCTGGCGCGAGAAGACGAAGAAGATCGCGGGCAGCCAGCCGCGCTCCTGGAGCTCGACCACCACCTGCCAGCGGTCCGGCCAGCGGAGCTTGACGTCGGGCCCCATCCGGTGGCCCTTGTTCGTCACCCGGTTCCGCGTCCGCGACCGCCGCTCGAGCATCAGCACGTCGGGGTTCGGGACGCCGGCGAGGGCCTGGGCGGCGCGCTCGCGGTGCTCCTTCGACGCGCCCTTCTTCTGGCCGGTGCGGAAGGTGGGGTAGATGCGGTCGTTGACGAAGTAGTGGTGGCGCAGCGGCACCGGCCGCTTCTCCTCGATGATGACCTCGCAGCCGTCCCGCACCTCGGCGAGCCAGTCGCCGAACTCCTCGGCGTTGCTCACCGTGGCGGACAGCGCAGCGAGCTGCACCGACGACGGCAGCTGGACGATGACCTCCTCCCAGACGGCGCCGCGGGAGCGGTCGGCGAGGTAGTGCACCTCGTCGAGGACGACGTAGCGGAGGCCGTCGAGCGTCGCCGACGCCTCGTAGATCATGTTGCGGAGGACCTCGGTCGTCATGACCACGATCGGCGCGTCCCCGTTGATCGACCGGTCCCCCGTCAGGAGGCCGACCCGGGACTCGCCGTGGCGCTCCTGCAGGTCGCGGAACTTCTGGTTCGACAGCGCCTTGATCGGGGTGGTGTAGAAGCACTTCCCGCCGGTCTCGGCCGCGGCGAAGCAGGCGTACTCACCGACGACGGTCTTGCCGGCGCCCGTGGGTGCGGCGACGAGGGCGGACCGGCCGGCCTGGAGCGCGGCGATGGCCGCGGCCTGGAAGCCGTCGAGGGGGAAGCCGTAGCCCTCGACGAAGCGGTCGAGGAGGTCCTCGCGTGCGGCGGCGGGCGAGGTCACGTGGTCCTCCGTCGTCGGGCGCGTTCGATGAGCCTGGCCGCGATGATGGCGAGCTCGTAGAAGAGCGCCATCGGGACCGCCATGAACAGCAGGGTCACGGCGTCGGTCGTCGGGGTCACGAGCGCGGCGACGACGACGTTGAGCACGAGGGCGTACGGGCGGAACGAGCGCAGCTGCGCCGAGTTCAGCATCTGCACGAGCGCGAGGAAGACGAGCACCAGCGGGATCTCGAACACGAGGCCGAACGCGACCGAGGTCGTGAGGTAGAACGAGAGGTACTCCTGGGCCGACAGGATGACGTCGACCTGGTCACCGCCGAAGCCGAGGAGGATCCGGAGGCCCTGCGGCAGCACGAGGTAGGCGAACGCGAGCCCGAGCGCGAACATCACCTGGCTCAGCACCACGAACGGCAGCGCGTACCGCTTCTCCGTCCGGGTGAGCCCGGGCGTGATGAACCGCCACAGCTGGTAGAAGATGACCGGCCCGCCGACGAAGAGCCCGACGAGCAGCGACGTCTTGATCTTCACCGAGAACGGCTCGAGCGCCCGCAGCGCCACGAGGGCACAGTTGCCCTCGGCGTCCCGGTAGGCCTGCGGCGTCGCGCAGTAGGGGTCCAGGAGCAGATCCAGGACCTCAGGGAAGACGATCCAGCCGACGACCGTGCCGAGGGCCAGGGCGAGCGCCGCCCGCGTCATCCGCACGCGGAGCTCGGACAGGTGCTCGAGCAGCG
>JAHWKB010000273.1 GCA_019348115.1 Actinomycetota bacterium
GGGGGGGGGGGGGGGGGGGGGGGGCGGGGGGGCGGGGGGGGGGGGGGGGGGGGGGCGCGCCCCCCCCACGACGGTCGATGAGGAGTCGTCCTCTCGCCGTCACTCCGGACGTCGCCGATGCATGCCGATCGAGGGGTCTCGCGCATGGCCGCAACGGCGCCCACGGGACCCGGTGGTCGTCTCGGGAGCTGGTGGACGGACCGGCGGACCGGCGGACGATGACGGGGAGTGGAGGACCCGTCGGGAGATGTCCCGGAAGGTGGAGCTGGAGCGGGGATTTGAACCCCGGACCTATCGCTTACGAGGCGATTGCTCTGCCGAACTGAGCTACTCCAGCGAACGACGCGCACGGGGCGCGTCGGCGGGGGAGCGTACCGGCACGCTCCTGCCCGGACGAACCGGCCCCGCGGGCGAGCAGGAGGGGACCGGGTCGCGGACGTCGAACCCTCTCAGCGACCCTCCCCTCCCTCCGGGATCCGTCCATGCGCCGCTCCTCCTGGCTCCACCTCGTCGTGGCCGCGACGGTCGCCGGCCTCGTCCTCGCCGCCTCGCCCCTTCCCGGGAGCGCCGCAGCCGCCAGCACGACGGTGGTGGATGGATCCACGTCGGGGCGGCTCCTCGCCGGCGCCGCGGAGGGACCGTTGCGCGTCCCGGTCGGCGCGCCGCTCGGCGGCTACCTGCGCCCGCCGGCCGGCGGCGAGTTCTTCGGCTCCCAGACCCACGAGCACCTGACCGACGTGATCGTCGGGAGCGACGACGCCGGCGTGCCGCTCGTCGCCGCGCCCGACGAGACCCGCACCGTGCACTCGCCCTACGCCACGTTCTCGCCGCCGTCCCGGGGGTACCACGACGCCCTCGTCACGAAGGCGCTCGTGCTCGACGACGGCGAGGACGTCCTCACGATCGTCAAGAACGACCTCATCGGCATGGTCGACGAACTCACGGTCGCGGTGGCCGACCAGGTCGAGGCCCGGACGGGCGTCGACGTCTCCGACGGCCTGCTGATGACGGCGACCCACACCCACGACGGTCCGGGCGCGGTCGCAAACGACTCGGTCCGCTACTTCTGGCTCGCGATGGACGCCTACCAGCCGGAGCTGTTCGACCGGCTGGTCGGGGACATCGTCGACGTCGTCGTCGAGGCGCTCGAGGCGCGCGTGCCGGCGCGCTTCGGCTGGACCACCGGCCAGGAGTCGAACGTGAGGTCGCTCAACTCCTTCCGCCGCTCGCGCTCGCCGTGGACGCCGGAGCGCGTCGAGCAGCAGGACGCGCTCCGCCGCCGCATCGGCGTGCTGCGCGTGGACGAGGTCGACCCCGCGACCGGGGAGGCGGTCCGTCCGCTCGGCGTCGTTCTGAACTACGCCGCGCACGGGATCGTCCTGGGCGTCGAGAACTTCCACTTCTCCGGCGACGCGCTCGGTGGAGCCGAGCGCGCCCTCGAGGCCAGCTTCGACACCCCCGTCGTCGCGATGTACGTCCAGTCCACCGCCGGCGACGTGAGCCCGCGCGCCGACGGCGCCCCGAGGCTGCAGCGCATCGAGCGCTTCGGCCAGCTCCTCGGCCGCCAGGTGCGCGCGCTCTACGACGGCATCGGGTCGTTCGACCGCGCCCCCGACATCGAGGTCGTGTCCCAGCGGATCGCCCTCAACCGCCGGACGCTCGGCTACGCCGACGGCGAGTACCCCTACGAGTGGGGCGCCGTCCAGTGCAACAACGAGGGTCTGGAGGAGCAGTGCCTCCCCGCGCCGCCGCCGGGGCAGCACGACCTCGCCGACAACGGCCACGCCGAGAACGACAGCTTCGTCCCGCTCGACACGCGTCTCACCGCCGCGCGGATCGGCGACCTCGCCATCGTCGGCCAGCCGGGCGAGCCGCTGACGGAGTACGGGCTGCGCGTCCTCGAGGCGTCGCCGTTCGGCTACGACAACACCCTGCTCTTCGGCTTCGCGCAGGACCACGTCGGCTACCTCCTCCCCGACTCGAAGGAGGACTGGCTCCTCGGCGGGACCGAGGGGACGACCACGTTCTGGGGCTGGAAGCTCGGCGGCCGCCTGCTCCGCGCCAACGTCGAGCTCATGGCCGCGCTCGCCGGCGACGCGCCCGCACCCGAGGACGAGCTCGAGGTCCTCTACACCTCCCGGCCCTCCGTCCCCGTCGTCGCGACGCCGTCCGGGCGGCCCGGACGTGTGCTGCTGGAGCCCACCGACATCGCGCGGTTCGACACGACCGTCCTGCGGTTCGAGGGCGGCGACCCGGTG
This sequence comes from Actinomycetota bacterium, assembly GCA_019348115.1. Classification (GTDB taxonomy): domain Bacteria; phylum Actinomycetota; class Nitriliruptoria; order Nitriliruptorales; family Nitriliruptoraceae; genus JAHWJY01. The sequence goes on from JAHWKB010000273.1 coordinate 2,259, forward strand.
GCCGACCTGCCGACGGTCCGCCTCGAGCGTCGCGCCGGCAGGAGCGACGTGTGGCAGCCCGTGCGCGTCCGCGGCGGGCGCGTCCTGGACCTGCCGTTCGAGTACGCCCTCGACTACGAGCTCATCGACGGCGCCCACACCTGGACGGTCCGCTACGAACCGGCGAAGGACGCCCGCACGGGGGTCTTCCGCTTCGTCGTCGACGGGGTCGCCGGTCCGCTCGCGACGCCCTACACGCTCACCTCGCGCCCGTTCACCGTCGCCCCGTCCCCGAGCCTGCTCGTGACCGACGTCGTGCGGACCGGCGACCGCGTCGAGGCCGCCGTCGCCTACACCCCGCGGCCGGCGAACGTCCGGCTGATCGACGCCGAGGTGCCGAGCGACGTCCCCGCGCCGGTCCGCGCCGGTGCCGTGACCTTCGCGCTCGACGGCGTCGAGGTGGTCGCGGGGGCCCCGACGCTCGAGGTCCGCGACGGCCGACTCGTGGCCGTGTGGTCCGCGGTCCTGCCGGGCGAGGGGCTCCCGACCGTCACCGCCGCCGACGCGTGGGGGAACTCCGGGGCGTCCGGCTAGTAGTCGATGCCGCGGCGGGCGAGGATGCCCTGGTCGTAGGCGTGCTTCACGTGCTCCATCCGGGTCACGGTGTGCGCCACCTCGATCAGGGTCTCCGACGCGTCCCGGCCCGTCACGATCACGTTGGTGTCCTCGGCGCGGTCGCGGATCGCGGCCACGACCTCGTCCTCGTCGAGCCAGCCCCAGTTGACAGGGTAGGTGAGCTCGTCGAGGACGAGAAGGTCGTACTCGCCCGAGGCGAGCCGCTCCCTCGCGACCGCCCACGCCTCGCGGGACAGCCCCTTCGACCGCTCGAGGTCCTCGCTGTCCCAGCTGAAGCCGTCGCCGATCGAGCGCCAGTCGACACCGAGGTCCGTCAGGACCTTCTCCTCACCGACCCGCCACTCCCCCGACTTGATGAACTGCACCACGCCGCCCTTCCAGCCGC
>JAHWKB010000075.1 GCA_019348115.1 Actinomycetota bacterium
GCACCCGCGAGCTCGTCGCCGACGTCCCCCAGGTGGGACGGCTCACCTGGATCGGTGTCCGGACCGCGCGTCACGGCGAGGTCCGCGGCGTCGCCGAGGTGGCAGCCGTCGCGGGGCTCGGCCTCGATGGCGACCACCGGACGCTCCGGCGGGAGGTCGACCCGAAGGCCAAGCGGCAGGTGACGCTGATCCAGGGCGAGCACCTCCCCGTCATCGCCGCCATCGCCGGCACCGACGTGACCCCCGCCGACCTGCGCCGCAACCTGGTCGTCGAGGGCGTCAACCTCGCCTCGCTGAGCGGTCGCCGTTTCACCGTCGGCGGCGTCGAGCTCGAAGCGACCGGCCCGTGCCACCCGTGCTCGCGGATGGACGAGACCATCGGGCCCGGCGGGTTCCAGGCGATGCGGGGACACGGCGGCATCACGGCCAGGATCCTGACCGACGGGACGCTCGCCGTCGGGGACGAGGTCCGCGTGCTCCCCGAGGACGCGGGCTGATGGTCCGCATCGTCCTCGACCCCGACGAGGTGAACCAGGACGGGCAGGTCACGCTCACCGACGGCACCGTCGTGGCGCTGGCCGACGCCGACCGGCGCGTCCTCGACCGCATCGCCCGGCAGCTCCACGTCCACCGGTCCTCGTACGCGCACGCGTTCCGCGACGAGGCGGTCGGTGACCGGGTCGCCGCCGGCGAGCTCGACGTGGCCGCCCACGCCCCGCTCTACCTCGAGGTGGCCCGGCTGCAGGAACGGGCGCGGGAGGGCCACAAGCGCCCCCCGACGGACATCGACGTCGAGCTGCTCCTGCAGGACCGGACGTGGACCTCGTCCTCCGGGGTGACCCGCGAGCTGGTCTCGCTGACCCCGAGCCACCGCCGCAACCTCCTCGGCTGGCTCGATCGGCACTCCGACGACCTGGAGGACGCGGTCGCGCGGGCCGACCTCAGCGACGACCAGGCCCGCGAGATCGTCGGCGCCGAGCCGTGGGTCGCGGGCACGCCGCTGTACCGCCGGCTCGCGGAGCTCGTCGCGCAGGAGACCGCGCGCGAGCGGGCCGTCGACGAGGCCCGGCAGGTGGCCCGCGCGATCGAGTTCGAGCGGTCCGGCGACTGGCCCGACCGCTGATCAGCCCTCGCCGGTCGCGACCGGGCGCGCCGGGTCACTGCTCCAGGCGGACCACGAGCCGGGGAACAGGCGTGCGTCGATGCCGGCGACCTCGAGCGCGAGGATGTCGTGGCAGGCGGTCACGCCGGAGCCGCAGTAGACGAGGACGTCGTCCGCGCCCGCCGCCGCGGCGTAGCGCTCGCCCAGCTCGCCCGCCGTCCCGGAGCCGGCCGTCGCGCACGTTGCCGGCGAAGGGGCAGGCTCACCGCGCCCGGCACGTGGCCGGCAGGGGGGTCGAGAGGTCCGGTCTCGCCGCGGTAGCGCTCGCCGGCGCGGGCGTCGATCACCAGCCGGCGCGGGTCGCCCGCGGCGCGCGTGCTCGCCGAGGGCGACCAGCGGACGTCCGCGAGCACCACCTCGGGGTGCTCGCGCACCCCTGCCGCGTCGACGACCGGCGGGACCGTCATGCCCGTCGGTCCACGATCAGTACGTGGGGATGGAGTCGTCGACCTGGCGCGCGTAGCCGTTGATCCCGCCCCAGAGGTTGTACGCCTTGAAGCCGGCGTTGCGCATCAGCGCCGTGGCCTCCAGGGACCGCGCGCCGCTCTTGCACTGCATGACGTAGGTCTTGGCGTCGTCGAGCTCCGAGAGCTTGCCGGGGAGGTCGTCCTTGGGGATGAGGACCGAGCCCTGGATCCGGCTGATCTCGTACTCGTGGGGCTCGCGCACGTCGATGAGGACGACGTCCTCCCGCTGGCTCCAGTCCTCCGCGTACTCGGTCGGGAGGATCTCGAGGTCGCTCGCCTGCTCGCTCTCCTCACGGTCGTGCGCGGGCATGCCGCAGAACGCCTCGTAGTCGATGAGCTCGGTGACGGTGGGGTGCTCGCCGCAGACGGGGCAGTCCGGGTCCTTGTTGACCTTGACGTGCATCCAGCGCTGCTCGAGCGCGTCGTACAGCCCGAGCCGGCCGATCATCGGCTCGCCGATGCCGGTGAGGAGCTTGATGCCCTCGGTCGCCTGGGCCGAGCCGATCGTGCCGCAGATGATGCCCAGCACGCCGCCCTCGGCGCAGTTCGGGACCATCCCCGGCGGGGGCGGCTCGGGGAACATGCAGCGGTAGCACGGCCCCTCCTCGGCCCAGAAGACCGACAGCTGGCCCTCGAAGCGGAAGATCGAGCCGTAGACGTTCGGCTTTCCGAGCAGCACGCACGCGTCGTTGACGAGGTAGCGCGTGGGGAAGTTGTCCGTGCCGTCGATCACGAGGTCGTAGGGCTCGATGATGTCGAGCGCGTTGTCCGCCGTCAGGAAGGTCGCGTGCTTGACGACCTCGACGTGCGGGTTGATCTCGTTGATGGCGTGCTCGGCGGAGTCGAGCTTGTGCCGGCCGATCATCGACGTGGTGTGGATGACCTGGCGCTGCAGGTTGGAGGCGTCGACGATGTCGTTGTCGACGATGCCGATCGTGCCCACGCCGGCGGCCGCGAGGTAGAGCGCCAGGGGGGAGCCGAGCCCACCCGTCCCGACGAGCAGGACCTTGGCGGCCTTGAGGCGCTCCTGCCCCTCCATCCCGACCTCGGGGATGATGAGGTGCCGGCTGTAGCGGGCGATCTCGTCCTTGGTCAGGGGTTCGCGGCGGTCGACGACGGGTCGCATGCGGAAGCCTCGCGGAGGTGGCGGGACGGAAGAGGTGGTCGACAGTGTCAACGCGCCGGTCGCCACGTGCCTTCCCGGTACGTGGGAACCGTGGGAACGTCAGGGCCCCGCAGGGGTCAGGAGCTCCTGGTCCCGGACGACGGCGAGCGACAGCGTCCGGTAGCCCGCCTCGTCGAACAGGACCACGACGCGGTCCTCCTCGTACCGGGTGACGGTGCCGCTCCCCCACTTCGGGTGCACGACCCGGCAGTCGAGCGCGAACGGCGGATCGTCGGGGGTCGCGGCACGCGCGCCGGCGTCGCAGCGGTCGCAGTGCCCGCAGGTGCCGTCGAGGTGCTCGCCGTAGTAGTTGACGAGGAACCGCCCGCGGCAGTGGTCCGTCTCGGCGTAGGCCCGCATCATCTCGAGACGGGACGCCTCGTAGCGCTCGTGCGCCTCGTCCTGTCGTCCCGCGGCGTCGGCGGCCTCCCGCGGCGCCGGGCCGTCGGCGAGGCGCTCGACCCGCCCATCCGGGTGGAGGCGCAGGAACCCGACGTCCTCGAGCCGGGTCAGCCCGACCGTGAGCTTGACCTCCGACAGTCCGAGCCGGTCGCCGAGATCCACGGCGTCGACGTGCCCCTCGGCGGCGTCGATGCCGGCCGCGAGGTCCTCGAGCGTCTCGGGCCCGACCGCGTTCCCGCCGGCGAAGAACCGGCGGATGCCGAGGTCGGCCTCGCGGAAGAACAGCGTGGCGGCGGCGGGCTCCCCGTCCCGGCCCGCGCGGCCGACCTCCTGGTAGTACGAGTCGAGCGAGTCGGGGATGTTGGCGTGGTGGACGAAGCGCACGTTCGGCTTGTCGATGCCCATCCCGAACGCGGGCGTGGCGACCACGACGTCGAGCTCGTCGTCGAGGAAGGCGTGGTGGGTCGCCCGACGGTCGTCCTTGTGCATGCCGCCGTGGTAGTGGGCGGCACGCAGCCCCACGACACGGAGGTCGGTCGCGTAGCGCTCCGCCTCCCGCCGGGTCGCCACGTACACGATGCCGGGCGGCTCGCACGCCTCGACGGCCTCGACGACCGCGGCCCGGTGGGTGTCCTCGTCCTGGACGCGGCGGACCGCGAGGTGGATGTTCGGACGGTCGAAGCCGCGCACGACGATGTCCGGGTCGGCGAGACCGAGACGGTCGACGATCTCCTGGCGCACGGGCGGCGCGGCCGTGGCGGTCAGCGCCAGGACCGGCGGGTGGCCGAGGCGGTCGATCGCCGCGCCGACGCGGAGGTAGTCGGGGCGGAAGTCGTGCCCCCAGTCGGAGACGCAGTGGGCCTCGTCGACGACGACGAGCGACGGACCGCCCGCGGCGAGCTCGGCGAGGGTCCGCTCGTTCGCCAGCTGCTCCGGTGCGAGGAACAGGAACTCGAGGTCGCCCGCGTGGTACCGCGCGAGCACGTCGGCGCGCTGGCCGGCGGTGAGCGTCGAGTTGAGCGCCGCCGCCTTGCCGAGGCCGGCGCGGTCCTCGATCGAGCGAACCTGGTCCGCCTGGAGCGCGATCAGGGGGCTGACGACGAGGGTCGGGCCGTCGATCAGCTCGCCGGCGATCTGGTAGATCGCCGACTTCCCCGAGCCGGTCGGGAGCACGACGAGGGTGTCGCGCTGCTCGAGGACCGACTTCACGGCCTCCTTCTGCCCGGGTCGGAGCCGGTCGAAGTCGAGCAGCGACCGGGCCGCGGTGCGGATGACCCCGGTCGCGGTGGGGTCGGCGCTCACGGCGCCTCGCCGGCCCCGTCGTCGTCCCTGCCGCGCCGGCCGGCGCGCGCGCGCTCGTCCAGCGTGCCGGGCTCGCCCGCGAGCTCGGCGTCGTTCACCGCCGGGTCGCCGACGGCGTCGCCGGCCATGTTCGCCGCGACGGCCGTGGACTCGTCGGCCGTCGGCGTGGGCTCCTCGGACGCTGCCACTCGCGCCTCCGTTCTCGGGGGACCGAACGGTGCCGCACGCGCCGGCTGCCGTCCCGCGCCAACGGTGGTCGGACGATCAGCCTCGGCGCCCGAACCCTGGTGCGGTCCGCGACGAACCAGGGGTACACGACCCGAGGACCACCCGTGCAGCGCACCCTGTCCGTCGCCGCCGCCGTGCTCCTGCTCGCGCAGGCGGCCATCCACCTCCAGCAGTACCTCGTGGACGGCTTCCGGGCCGTCCCGGTGATCGGGCCGATGTTCCTCGCCCACGCCGCGCTGGCGGCCGTGATCGCGGTGGCGGTGGTGGTCCGCCCCGGGTGGATCCCGGCGGCCGCCGGCATCGTCCTCTCGGTCGGCGCGATCCTGTTCCTCGTCCTCGCCAAGACCACCGGGGTCTTCGGCTTCCAGTCCGGACCCTGGCAGACGATCGAGATCGCGACGATCCTCGTCGAGGTCGCGACCGTGCTCGTCCTCGCGCCGCTCGCCTCCCGGGCACCCCGGATGAGCCTCGCCCCGAACCGCCAGGAGGCTCGCTGAACGGCGCCGCCGCGCGTCAGACGTTCATGCCCATGGCGCGGAGCTCCTCGGCGACGTACTCCTCGATCATCGAGGGGTCCCACGGCGGCGAGAAGGTGAACTCGACGTCGACCGACTGCACGCCGGGCATCGCCCCGAGGACCACCGAGCACTGCTGGTGGATGACCTCGGTCAGGGGGCAGCCCATCGAGGTGAGCGTCATGAGGACGTTGACCTCGCCCTCGTCCGGGACCTTCGTGACCTCGTAGACGAGCCCGAGATCGACGATGTTGTAGCCGATCTCGGGGTCCATGACGGCCCGCAGGCCGTTCCTGAGGTGCTCCTCGGACGGCATGCCGTCGTCCTCGACCGGCACGTCGGCGAACGCCGCCGCGACACCCGTGGGCGCCTCGCCGGCGGTGTCGTCGGTGGCGTGCTCGTTCGCGCGACGCTGCTCCTCGAGCGCGTCGGTGGGGGTGTCGGTCTCGCTCATCGCGGTGTCCTCGTGGTCGGCGTTGGAGGGAGGGAGGGTCACTCGCCGTGGGTGACGGAGTGGGTGGCGTCGCCGGACTGGTAGGTCTCGATCGCGTCCTTGACGGCCATCCAGCCGAGCAGGGCGCACTTCACGCGGACGGGGAACTTGGCCACGCCCTGGAAGGCGATGCCGTCCTGGAGGTCGTCCGGACGGGACGGCTCGTCGCCGTGCATCATCAGGCGGAAGTCCTCGGTCAGGGCCAGCACGTCGTCGAGCTCGCGCCCCTTGACGGCCTGCGTCATCGCCGACGCGGACGCCTGGCTGATCGAGCAGCCCTCGCCGTCGAACACGACACCGTCGAGCTTGCCGTCGGCGACGGCGATGCGCAGGTCCATCTCGTCCCCGCACAGCGGGTTCGAGTGGTGGACGTGGACGTCCTCGTCGGCGAGCTCCGGCGCCCGGTTCTTGGGCTTGCGGTAGTGGTCCAGGATGATCTCCTGGTACAGGTCCTCGAGGCTCACGGTCGGTGCTCCGGGCTCGTGTTCGTCGTCGCTGGGCGACGCGGTCTCATCGGGCGAAGAAGTCGCGGGCGCGCTCGATCCCCCGCACCAGCGGGGGGAGGTCGTCCGCGTCGTTGTAGAGGTAGAAGCTCGCGCGGGCGGTGGCGTTGACGCCGAGCACCCGCATGAGCGGCTTGGCGCAGTGGTGGCCGACCCGGACGCAGACGCCCTCCTGGTCGAGCATCGCGCCGATGTCGTGGGGATGCACGCCGTCGACGGCGAAGCTGACGGCGCCGCCACGGACCTCGACGTCGGTCGGGCCGTGGACCGTCACGTCGTCGAGTCCGGCCAGGGCGTCGAGCGCCTTGGCGGTGAGCTGCTTCTCGTGCTCGCGGATGGCGTCCATGCCGATGCCGGTGAGGTAGTCGCAGGCGGCCCCGAGCCCACCGACCTCGGCGATCATCATCGTCCCGGCCTCGAACTTGTGCGGGAGTTCGTTCCAGGTGACCCCGTCGAGGCGCACGTCGAGGATCATCTCGCCGCCGGTCAGGAACGGCGGCATCGTCTCGAGGACCTCGGGGCGGCCGAGCAGCACGCCGACGCCGGTGGGGCCGCACATCTTGTGGCCGGTGAAGGCGTAGAAGTCGACGCCGAGGTCACGGAAGTCGACCGCGAGGTGCGGCACGGCCTGCGAGCCGTCGACGAGGACGCGGCAGCCCGGGTTGGCGTCACGCGCCTGCGCAGCGAGGGTCTTCACGTCGTTGATCGTGCCGAGGACGTTCGAGACGTGGCTGACGGCGAGGAACGACACCCTGCCGTCGTCGAGCAGCGCGGGCACGGCGTCCATGTCGAGACGGCCGTCCTCGGTCAGGGGGATGTACCGGATCTCGAAGCCGAGGTCCTGCTGCGCGTGGAGCCACGGGACGATGTTGGCGTGGTGCTCCATGTGCGTGGTGAGCAGGACGTCGCCCTCGCCGAGGCGTCGTCGGACGTAGCTGTAGGCGACGAGGTTGATGGCCTCGGTCGAGTTCTTCGTGAAGATCGTGCCCTCGACCGGCGCGTTGGTGAACGCCGCGACCTTGTGGCGCGCACCCTCGAAGAGGTCGGTCGCCTCCTCGGCCAGCCGGTACACGCCGCGGTGGACGTTGCTGCGGTAGCGCTCGTAGTACTCGTCCATGACGTCGAGGACCGCCCGCGGCGTCTGCGAGGACGCCGCGGAGTCGAGGTAGACGAGCCGCGTGTCGTGGACCTCCCGCGCGAGCGTCGGGAAGTCCTTCCGGATCGTCGGGACGTCGATGGTCATCTGGCCTCCTGCTCGGCCGCGCTCAGGCGCGGGCGACCGTCGCGATCTCCTCGTAGCCGCCCTCTTCGAGCTCGTCGGCGAGCTCGGGACCACCGGACTTCACGATGCGCCCGTCGAGCATGACGTGCACCTCGTCGGGCTTGATGTAGCGGAGGATGCGGGTGTAGTGGGTGATGATCAACACGCCGAGGTCCGGGCCGCGCAGGCGGTCGACACCCTCGGCGACGGTCTTGAGCGCATCGACGTCGAGGCCGGAGTCGGTCTCGTCGAGGACGGCGAGCTCGGGCGTCAGCATCGCCATCTGCAGGATCTCGAAGCGCTTCTTCTCACCGCCCGAGAAGCCCTCGTTGACCGACCGCTGCAGGAACGACTGGTCGACGTGCAACTGGGCCATCTGCTCCTTGAGCTCGGTCATGAACTGCCGGACCGGCAGCTCCTCGCCGCGACGGGCGTTGACGGCCGTGCGGAGGAAGTTCGTCACGGAGACGCCGGGAACCTCGACGGGGTACTGCATCGCGAGGAAGACGCCGGCGCGGGCGCGCTCGTCGGGGGTCCACTCGGCGATGTCATCACCCTTGAAGCGGATGGAGCCGCCGGTGACGGTGTAGGCCGGGTGGCCGGCGATCGCGTACGCGAGCGTCGACTTGCCGGAGCCGTTCGGGCCCATGAGCGCGAGGGTCTTGCCCTTGTCGAGGTCGAGCGTGACGCCGGACAGGATCTCTTCGCCCTGCACCTCGACGGTGAGGTCGCGGATCTCGAGGTCAGCCATGCGGGTTCAACTCTCTTCGTGTGGTGTGTGCGGGAAGCGGGGAGGTCAGTGGTCCGGGTAGGGCGCGTCGTTCATGGGCGCGGTGACGTCCACGAGGACGGCGTCGCCGTCGCGCTGGACCGGGAAGACGGGGACGGCGGTGGTGGCGGGGAGCGACGACGGGGCGCCCGTCCGCAGGTCGAACATCGACCCGTGCAGCGAGCACTCGATGGCGCAGTCCCAGATCATGCCCTCGGAGAGGGAGTAGTCCTGGTGCGAGCAGGTGTCGTGGATGGCGAACACCTCGTCGCCGACCAGCACGAGGCTCACCGGCACGCCGGCGACGTCCACCCGGTGCGGGATGTTCTCGGTCAGCGCCGACAGGTCGGCGGCCTTCTCGAACGCCATCAGGCCACCTCGCCGGGGGCGACGTCGGCGATGCGGCCGACGCCGACACGGGACAGGTCGGCGGCCTCGATCTCGCGGTCGATGTGCGCGAGCGTGCGCTCCTGGACGCCGGGGAGGTCGAGCTTCTCGAGCACCTCGCGGAAGAAGCCGTAGACCATCAGGCGCAGCGCCTGCTCGCGCGGGATGCCGCGGGCCTCGAGGTAGAACAGCTGGCGCGCGTCGATCTGGCCGGTCGCGGAGCCGTGGCCGGCGGTGATGTCGGCGCAGTGGATCTCGAGGAACGGGGTCGAGTCCGCCCGGGCGCCGTCCGTGAGGATGAGGCTGCGGTTGGTCTCGTTGGTGTCGGTGCCGACGGCGTCCTTCTCGACGAGGACGTTGCCGCGGAAGACCGTGCGGCTCTTGCCCTGCAGCGCCCCCTTGTAGAGGACGTCCGACGTCGCGCGCGGCGCGATGTGGCGGATGTAGGGCTGCATGTCGAACCACTGGCCCTCGTCGGCGAAGTAGACGCCGAGCGGGAAGCAGGACGCGCCCTCACCGACCAGGTCGACCTCGGGTCGGATGCGGACCGTGGTGCCGCCGATGTTCACGGCGAGGTGGCGGTAGGTGCCGCCACGGTGGACGGCCGCCTTCTGCAGCGACAGGTGAGCGACGTGGCCGCTCCACTCCTGCAGCGACACGACGTCGACGGCCGAGGACTCACCGACGACGACCTCGACGACCTCGTCGACGAGCGTCTTGCGGTCGGCGTCCTCGCCGTCGGCGATGCCGCCACCGGTGTGCTCGAGGTAGACGACCGCGCGGCTGTGCCGGCCGGTGACGACCAGCACCCGGGGCAGGTGGGTGCCGGGGCTCGTGGCGTGGACCTGGATGCCGATCGGCGCGTCGAGCTCGACGTCGTCGGGGACGTGCACGAACACGCCGGCGGTCCAGCCCGCGTCGGACGCGGTGATGGTGCGGTCCTCGTCACCGCCGGTGCCCTCGTCGTCGGAGGTCGTGAGCGAGCCGAGGTGGGCCCGGACGAGCTCCGCGTGGGTCTCGGCGGCCGCGGACAGGTCGGCGACGACCACGCCCTGCTCGGCCAGCTCGGCCGGGACCGTCACCTCGACGAGCTCGCCGTCGACGATGCGCGCGAGGGCGGCGGCCACGTCGAGCGAGGTCGTGAGCCCCGCCGGCGTGGCGGTGTTCCCGGCCTCGGCGACGATCGGCAGACCGACGTCGAAGCGCTTCGCGAACGGGGTGGAGCGCCAGTACTCGTCGTTGCGGCTGTCGGGCCACGCCTGGTCGAGGAAGCGCTTGAGCGCGGCGGCGCGGCGGTCGCGCAGCCACGAGGGCTCCCCCGCGGCGTCGGAGCGCGCCGCGAGGAAGTCCTCGGAGAGATCGGTGAGGGGGGTCGTCATCCGATCGCGCCCTCCATCTCGAGCGCGATCAGGCGGTTGAGCTCGACCGCGTACTCCATGGGGAGCTCGCGGGCGATCGGCTCGATGAAGCCGCGGACGATCATCGCCATCGCCTCGTCCTCCTCGATGCCCCGCGACTGCATGTAGA
>JAHWKB010000274.1 GCA_019348115.1 Actinomycetota bacterium
CTCACCCGCGGCTGGAGCGTCGACCGCGTGAGCCAGCTCACCGGCTTCGACCCGTGGTTCGTCGACCAGATGCTCCAGCTCGTCGAGCGGCGCAAGGAGCTGCGCACCTGCGAGCACCTCTCCGCAGTCCCGGACGAGCTGCTGCTGGCCGCGAAGCGCGACGGCTTCAGCGACGCGCACATCGCGCGGATCCTCTCGACCGACGAGGAGGCGGTCCGGACGCGGCGCGCCCGTGCCGACATCCGGCCCGTCTACAAGACGGTCGACACGTGCGCGGCCGAGTTCGAGGCGTACACCCCCTACCACTACTCGACCTACGAATCGGAGGACGAGGTCACGCCGTCGGACCGGCAGAAGGTCATGGTGCTGGGCTCCGGCCCGAACCGCATCGGCCAGGGCGTCGAGTTCGACTACTGCTGCGTCCACGCCGTCTTCTCGCTGCAGGAGGCCGGCTACGAGACCATCATGGTCAACTGCAACCCCGAGACGGTCTCCACCGACTACGACACCGCGGACCGGCTGTACTTCGAGCCGCTCACGCTCGAGGACGTCCTCGCCATCTGCGAGCGCGAGCAGCCCATGGGCGTCGTCGTGCAGATGGGCGGCCAGACGCCGCTCAAGCTCGCGTCGCAGCTGCAGGACGCCGGTGTCCCGATCCTCGGCACCCCGCCCGAGGCGATCGACGCCGCCGAGGACCGCGGCAAGTTCGGGGCGCTGATGCGCGAGCTCGGCATCGCGATGCCGCCCGGCGGTGTGGCCCGGTCGTTCGGTGAGGCCAAGGACGTCGCCGAGCAGATCGGCTACCCGGCGCTCGTCCGTCCCAGCTACGTGCTCGGCGGCCGCGCCATGGAGATCGTCTACGACGAGCGGATGCTCGAGGACTACCTCGAGCACGCCGTGGCGGCGTCCCCCGACCAGCCGGTGCTCATCGACCGCTTCCTCGAGGGGGCGATCGAGGTCGACGTCGACGCGGTCTACGACGGCCAGGAGCTGTTCGTCGGCGGGGTGCTCGAGCACATCGAGGAGGCAGGCGTCCACTCCGGTGATTCCGCCTGCACGCTCCCGCCGATCACCCTCGGTCGCTCCCAGATCCGCCAGATCCGCGACTTCACCGAGGGCATCGCCCGCGGCCTCGGCGTCCGTGGTCTCATCAACGTCCAGTACGCGCTGAAGGACGACGTCGTCTACTGCATCGAGGCCAACCCCCGCGCCAGCCGGACCGTGCCGTTCGTGTCCAAGACCACGGGCGTCGCCCTCGCCAAGGTCGCCACCCGCGTCATGGTGGGGGACAAGCTCGCCGATCTCCGCGCCGAGGGACTCCTGCCGGAGAAGGACGTCGTCGACGGTCCGAGGATCCAGCACATCGCGGTCAAGGAGGCGGTGCTGCCGTTCGACCGCTTCCCCGGTGTCGACTCCCTCCTCGGGCCGGAGATGCGCTCCACCGGTGAGGTCATGGGCATCGACCGCGACTTCGGGTACGCGTTCGCGAAGTCGCAGGCGGGGACCGGCTCCATGATCCTGCCGACACGCGGCACCGTGTTCGTGTCCGTGTCGAACCGCGACAAGCGCTCGATCGTCTTCCCCGTGAAGCGCCTCGTGGACCTCGGCTTCGACATCGTCGCGACCGAGGGGACGGCGGACGTGCTGTCGCGCAGCGGCGTGCCCGGCGTCGGCGTCCTCGGCAAGGTCTCCGAGGGTTCACGCGCGATCCTCGACCTCCTCCGCGAGGGCGACATCGACCTCGTCCTCAACACCCCCTTCGGGGTCGGGACGCGCGGCGACGGCTACGACATCCGGCAGGCCGCCGTGACCAACGGCGTGCCGTGCATCACGACGCTCGCCGGCATCCTCGCCGCCATCCACGGCATCGAGTCGCTCCGGAGCGGGCCGCTGACGGTCACCTCGCTGCAGGAGTACCAGGCGGCGGCGCGCCAGCTCCGCGAGTCGGAGGTCGGCGCGTGAAGCCGATGCTGCACAACCGCAAGACGATGGTCCTCGGTCGTCCCGGCGCCGACACCCCCGTCCGCGCCGCCTGCGAGATCATCGCCCGTCGGCGCGAGGGCGCGTACTGGACCGTGTCCCTCTCGGCACCCGACATCGCCGAGCGCGCGCACCCCGGCCAGTTCATCAACGTCACGGTGCAGGGGCCGGGGACGCTCTTGCGTCGTCCGTTCTCCATCTCGCGGGTGTCGAAGCAGGGACCGGCTGCCGGCACCGTCGACTTCGTCTTCGACGCCCACGGCCCGGGGACCGGCTGGCTCGCCGACCGGACGGCGCACGAGGTCCTGGACGTCGTCGGACCGCTCGGCAGCCCCTTCCCGCTTCCGCGGCAGAAGGTCTCGTGCCTCCTCGTCGGCGGTGGCTACGGCGTCGCGCCGCTGTTCTTCCTCGCCGAGGAGCTCCGCCGCGAAGGCCTGCGGGTGGACATGATCGTCGGCGCGGCCTCGCACGAGCGGATCTTCAACGCCATCGAGGCCAAGCGCATCACCGCGTCGGTGACGTTCACCACCGACGACGGCTCCTTCGGTGAGGCGGGCCGCGTCACCGACGTGCTCGAACAGGTCGCCAAGGACTGCGGGACGGGCGTCGTCTACGCCTGCGGCCCCATGCCCATGCTCCGGGCCGTCGCCGAGCAGTGCCAGGAGCTGGAGCTGCCGTCGCAGATCGCCACCGAGGAGCACATGGCCTGCGGCGTCGGGGTGTGCTGGACCTGCGTCGTCCCGACGCGGACCAAGGACGGCACGGTCCGGATGAAGCGCTCCTGCATCGACGGGCCGGTGTTCAACGGCGCCCGCATCGCGTGGGAGAACTCCCGCTGGGAGGTCGGGGGTCCGCTCGTCTCCGGGGCGGACGAACCCATCGAGGAACCGCCGGCGCGCCCGACCGACGACGAGCTGTGGGGGGACCGATGACCGACGTCCGCCGTGTCGACGCCCCGCCCCCGCCGCGATCCGAGGAGGACGCCGCCGACCTGTCGGCGGTCGACCTCCGCGTCGAGCTCGGCGGCCTGCGTCTCGCGAACCCCATCACGACCGCGTCCGGCTGCTTCGCGTCGGGCAGCGAGATCGACCGCTTCTTCGACGTCTCCGAGCTCGGGGCGATCGTGGCCAAGTCGATCACGCTCGAGCCCCGCGAGGGGCTCCCGACACCGCGCATGGCGGAGACCCCGTCCGGGATGCTGAACGCCATCGGGCTGCAGAACCCCGGCGTCGACC
>JAHWKB010000076.1 GCA_019348115.1 Actinomycetota bacterium
CGCCACCGCTACCCCGAGATCCGCGCCGCGCTGGGCACCCCGCTGTTCGCCTGGCTCGACGGCGCCTACCGCTCGTTCCTGAGGGGATAGCCGATGTCCGTCTTCCTGCAGGTCGCCGTCATCGGGCTCGCGAAGTCCGGGATCATCGCGATGCTCGCCATCGGGATCGTGCTGATCTACCGCACCACCGGGGTGGTCAACCTCGCCCACTGGGCGATGGGCCTCCTCGGTGTCGTCGTCTACGTGCTCGTGAGCCAGTCGACCCCGCTGCCGAACGCCCTCGTCGCCGTCGTCGGCATCGCGGCCGCGGTCGGCGCCGGCCTCGTGTCGCAGCGCCTCGTCTTCTCCCGCCTCCGACGCGGGGACGGGGTGACGATGATCCTCATCGCCCTCGGGGTCGGGGCGTTCCTCGCCGCCGTCGCGCAGATGCTGCTGCGCGGGCAGCGCGGCGAGATCCTCGTGGAGCCGACCCTCCCGACGGGCCAGCTCGTGCTCGCCGGCACGGTCACGACCTACGCGGAGCTCATCACGATCGCGGTGGCGATCGGCACGGCCGCGGTCCTCCTCCCGTGGCTCCAGCGCTCGCGGACCGGCCGGGCGCTCCGTGCGGTCGCCCAGAACCGCGAGGCGGCCGAGCTCGCCGGCATCGACGCGACGCGCTACGCCGAGCTCGCCTGGATGATCGGGTCGGGGCTGGCCGGCGCGGCGCTGCTCCTCCTCATCCCGCACAGCGCCGGCGAGCGTGGCGGGGTGCTGTCCGTCGTCCACCTGGTGCCGCTCGGGTCGCTCCTGATCCCCGCGTTCGGCGCCGCGCTGGTCGGCGGGATGATCAGCCTCAACGCGGCGCTCGCCGGGTCGCTGATCTTCGGGCTCGTGCAGGAGGTGCTGATCCTCGCGCCGGCGCCGATCGCGGACGAGCGCGACATCCTCGCCTACGTCGTGATCACCGTGCTCCTGCTGCTGCGCACCGAGCGGTTCTTCGCCACGAACGCCGAGCTGGAGGCCCTCCGAGCGTGACCGCCGACGCCCTCGACGCCACGAGCGCCCTGCCGCTCCCCCGCCGTCTGCCGCGGGCCCGCCCCGGCACGGTCGTCGGGATCCTGGCCGTGGTCGCCGCGGCCGTGGTCCCGGTCCTCCTCGGCGACTTCGCGAGCTTCGTCGGCTCGCGGATCGCGGTCACGGCGATCATCGGCCTCTCGGTGACGGTCGTCACCGGCTACACCGGCCAGCTGTCGCTGATGCCGTACACGTTCGTCGGCATCGGCACCTTCACCGCCGCGCACGCGGTCTCGAGCTGGGGCTGGCCGTTCTGGTTCGCGGCGCTCCTCGCCGCGGTCGCGACCCTGCCGCTGTCGGTGCTCGTCGGGCTCGTCTCCGTGCGGCTGCGGGGCTTCTACCTCGCCATCGCGACGCTCACGTTCGCGAGCGCCGTGGGGGCGACCCTGTTCACCTGGGACGCGCTGACCGGCGGCCAGCGCGGCCTCACGGTCGCCCGCCCGGCGCTCGGTCCGGTCCCGGTCGCGAGCGACCGCGCCTACTACCTGCTGACGCTCGCCACCGTCCTGCTCATCGTGTGGATGGTGCTGGGGCTGCAGCGCTCCCGGATCGGTCGCTCGATGAACGCCGTCCGCGAGAACGAGACCGCCGCGCAGGCGCTCGGTGTCAACGTCAGGAAGACCAAGCTCGCCGCGTTCGTGATCTCCGGCATGATCGCCGGCGTCGGCGGGGTCTTCCACGCCATGCTGCTGCAGCACGTCACGCGGACGTCGTTCCAGACGCCGTTCGTCGAGACGCTCGGCGTCACCCTGGTGATCCTCGTGGTGGTCGGCGGCATGCGCTCCGCCTGGGGCCCGTTCGTGGGCGCCGCGATCATCTACGTCCAGCTCGAGGTCTTCCGGACCGCTCTGCTGCTCCAGTACGTGCTCGCGGCGCTCTCCGCCGCGGCGTTCATCTTCATCCTGCTGAAGGTGCCCGGCGGGCTCGTCGACATCGTGCGCCACGAGGCCGCGGCCGTCCGCGCCGCGCCGCTGCGCAACGGCATCCGCGTCACGGTCGTCCTGCTGGTGCAGGTCGCCGTGTTCGTCGCGATCTGGAGGTGGTCGTCGTGAGCCTGCTGCGCACGGAGGGCATCCGCCTCAGCTTCGGTGGCCTCCTCGCCCTCGACGACGTCGACGTCGCGATCGAGGCCGGCGAGATCGTCGGGCTCCTCGGACCGAACGGGGCCGGCAAGTCGACCCTGTTCAACGTCCTGTCCGGTCTCCTCCGGCCCGACGCGGGACGCGTCCACCTCGGCGACCAGGAGCTCACGCGCGCGCTGCCCTACGAGCGGGCGCTCGCCGGCATGGGCCGGACCTTCCAGCACATCAAGCTGTTCCCGTCGATGACGGTCGAGGAGAACCTCCTGACCGCGCAGCACCGCCACCTCGACTCCTCTGCGCTCGCCGCGATGCTGCGCCTCCCCTCGTGGAAGCGTGACGAGGAGGAGGCGCGCGACCGGGTCGAGGCCGTGCTCGAGCTGATCGACCTCGAGCGCTACCGCCGCCACCGGCCCGGCGAGCTGTCCTACGGCACCCTGCGCTTCGTCGAGCTCGCCGTCGCCCTGTCGCTGCAGCCGCGCATCCTGCTGCTGGACGAGCCGGCCTCCGGCATCGCGCAGCGCGAGGCCGAGGCGCTGGGGCCGCTCCTGCGCGAGGTGCGGGACGTGCTCGGGTGCGCCATCTTCCTGATCGAGCACGACATGCCGCTGCTGCTGTCGGTGTCGGAGCGCGTCTACGCGCTCGACTTCGGCCGCATCATCGCCGCGGGCACCCCGGACGAGGTCACGGCCGACGACCGCGTGCTGTCGAGCTACCTCGGACGCACGAGGAGGGACGCCGTTGCTGCAGGTTGAGGACGTCAGCGTCAGCTACGGCCCGGTCCAGGTGCTGTTCGACGTCTCGCTCCGGGTCGACGCCGGCGAGATCGTCGCGCTCCTGGGGACCAACGGGGCCGGCAAGACCACCGTGCTCCGCGCCATCTCCGGCGTGCTGCCGGTGACCTCGGGGCGGATCGTCTTCGAGGGCGAGGACATCACGGGCCGCTCGCCCCGCGACATCGTCGAGTCCGGGTTGATCCAGCTGCCCGGCGGCCGCGGGGTCTTCCCCGGGATGACCGTGCGCGAGAACCTCGAGGTCGGCGGCTACGTCTACGGACGTGACGCCGCCCGCCGGCGCGACGCGATCGAGCAGGTGCTCGAGGAGTTCCCGATCCTGCGCGAGCGTCTCGACCAGCAGGCCGGCACGATGTCGGGTGGCCAGCAGCAGATGCTGTCGCTGGCGAAGTCGATGGTCCCGGAGCCCCGCCTCCTGCTCGTCGACGAGCTCTCGCTGGGCCTCGCCCCGGTGATCGTCGAGGACCTCCTCGACATCCTGCGGCGCTACGTCACGCGCGGGGTCTCGGTCGTCGTCGTCGAGCAGCACGTCGACCTCGCGCTCGGCATCGCCGAGCGGGCCTACTTCATGGAGCGCGGCCAGGTGCGCTTCGACGGGCCGGCCGAGGAGCTGCGGGGCCGCGACGACCTCCTGCGGTCGGTCTTCCTCTCGACCGCCGCGCCGGTCTGAACCGGCCGGCGAGGCCTTCAGGTCGCCCGGCCGCGGACCGATACCTCCGGTAGGCCGCTCCGAACCCGGACCACGGCCCTGGAGGACCGAGATGACCGCCGACACGCTCGCCACGCCGACCGCCCTCCCGGGCGAGGTCGCCGCCCGGCTCGAGTCGCTCGGTCAGGAGGACCGCGAGCGGGCGCTGCGCCTGCTCCAGGTCGCCGAGCGCTCCTGCGGCGGCGACGTGTCGGTGCTGGTCGCCGTGGTCGACGCCGTCACGTCCTGAGGTCAGCGCCGGCGCGAGGACTCGTTCTTCGTGACGTGCTTGTCGATCTGGCGGTGGAGGTCGTCACGGACCTCCTTGACCGCTTTGTCGCGGTCCTGCTCGCTCGAGGTCGCGACGAACCGCGGCAGCCCCGAGATCCACGCCTCGAGGACGGTGCGCTGGTCGGCGGCGTCGCGGCCCTTCATCGACAGCTCGAGCTCGACCTGGTCCGCATCGAAGCGCGCGAGCCGGCGCTCGAGCTTGCTCGTCAGGAGCTGGCGCAGGTGGTCGTACTCGTCGGGGCGGAACTCCGGGACGATGCGCAGACGGTCCTCGATGATCGACATGTGTTCCTCCAGGGTCGTGGTGCGGTGGGACGGACACGGAGGGGCGCCGGCTCATCGCCGGCGCCCCTGCGTCGTGCGGGTCGGGCCGGTCAGCGCGTGGTGACCGGGCGGTCGTCGCGGGTGCCGACCTTCTTGCGGTCCGTCACGGCGTTGTAGACGAGCAGCGCGATGACGGCACCGATGATGGAGCCGATCAGGCCAGCCGGGCCGAGCGCCGACTCCCCGCCGAAGATGAGCGAACCGAGGAACCCACCGACGAACGAGCCGACGACACCGAGCGCGACGGTGCCCCAGAAGCCCATCGGGTCCTTGCCGGGGACGAGGGCGCGTGCCAGGTAACCGGCGATCGCACCGATGACGATCATCGAGATGATGAACCAGAGCATGTGTCTCCGCTTTCTTGTCGAGGGCTGTTCCCACAGCGTGGACGGCCCGCGACGCTGCGTCCGATCGCGCCTGCCGCCGTCCGGACGGCGCCGCGTCGCCGGCGGCCGAACGACCGTGACGGTGCCCCGTCCGTCCGGCGGTGTCCCCGCGCCGGGCCGCCGACTGACGCCGCGGCCGGGCTCAGGCCCTGCGACCGGCGTGCGCGCGGTCGAGCTCCGCGAGGAGCGTGTCTTGGTCGGCGGGCTTGGAGAGGAACGAGGTGTAGGGCGGGTCCTCGGAGAGGAGCGGGGCGACCTCGCCGCGGTCGTAGCCGCTGTAGAAGACCACGGGCAGGTCGGGGACGAGCTCGCGCAGCACGGGCAGGGCCTCCGGCCCCGTCATCACCGGCATGAGCACGTCGAGCAGGACGACGTCGACCGCGTCGCGCTCGGCCTCGAGCACCTCGATGGCCTCGCGACCGTCGCCGGCCTGCAGGACCGTCAGCCCCGCCCGGCGGAGCAGCATCGCGACGACCAGCCGCACGTCGGGCTCGTCCTCGACGAGGAGCACCGTCATCCCGGCGCGGTCGGACGCGGTCATACGTCCTCCTCCGTGGGGAGGAACACGCGGAAGACCGAGCCCTCGCCCGGCCGGCTCTCCACCCGGATGGCGCCACCGTGGGCGCGCACGATGCCCGAGCTCGCCGCGAGGCCGAGACCCCGCCCCGTGAACTTCGTCGTGAAGAACGGGTCGAAGATGCGGCTCATGGTCGACCCGTCCATCCCGGACCCGGTGTCCTCGACCTCGATCACCACGTACGCCCCCGGGGGGAGCGAGTCACCGTCGGACGCGTCCTCGTGGACGGCCGGGAGCTCGACCGAGGACGTGCGCAGGTGGATGGACCCGGGGCGGTCCCCGATGGCCTCGGCCGCGTTGGTGACGAGGTTCATCACGACCTGCCGCACCTGGGTGGCGTCGACCAGCACCGTCGGCAGCGGTCGCGTCGGCTCGATGACCACCTCGGTCTTGCGGCTGATGGCCGCCTTGAGGAGCCCCGACATCTCCCGCACGACGTCGTTGAGGTCGGTCGGCTCGAGCTCGAACGTGCCGCGGCCGGCGTAGGCCAGCATCGAGCGGGCGAGCTCGGCGGCCCGGCGGGACGCCCGCTGGATGTGCTCGAGCGCCGTCGTCACCATCTCGCTGTCGCTGACGTCCTCCGCGGCCATGCCGGCCCAGCTCTGCACCGAGACGAGCAGGTTGTTGAAGTCGTGCGCGACCCCGCCGGCGAGGGTCGCCAGGCTCTCGGCCTTCTGCAGCTCGCGCAGCCGCTCCTCCGTGCGCCGGTCGTCGGTGACGTCGCGGACCAGCAGCACGATGCCGACCACGCGGTCCCGCTCGTCGCTGACGGGCGCCGCCGTGACGTTGACCAGGAGGCGGTGCCCGGCCGGGTGGCGGACGACGAGGTCGTCGAGCTCCGCCACCCTGCCCCCCGCGGCGCGGTCGAGGACCTCGCCGACGGCAGCCTGGTCCTCGCTGTCCAGGAGGTCGAGGAGCACCCGCCCCTCCGCGGCCTCGAGGGACACGCCCAGTACGTCCGTGGCCGACGGGTTCATCGTGACGACCCGACCGTTGCCGTCCACGGACACGACGCCCTCGGGGAGGTGCCGCGTCAGCGCGGCGAGGTAGCGCTCGGACACGCTCGGGGCGGGCGCTGCGGGCCCCGACGCTGCGGAGGACGCGAGGCCGCGGTTCATGGCGTCGAGGGTGCGGCGGAGCTGACGCTGCTGCGAGATGCGCTCGGCCGCGCTGCGCAGCTCGACGCCGAGGAGCTCGGGGTCCTGGTCGCCGCCGACGACCGCGACGGCGCCGAGCTCCGGGGCGAACGACAGCCGCTGTCGGGTCTCCTCGACCTCGGCCGTCGGGACGGTCAGCGCGATGCCGACGCGGCGGTCGGCGGCCCGGAGGCGCCGGACCCAGGCGAGCGGTCGGTCGGTCCCGGCGACCAGCACGACGAGCTGCGGCGCGTCGTCGCCCGACACCAGGTCGACGGCGGTGTCGATGTCGCCGACGAGATGGATGTCCGGGTCGGCGTCGACGACCGCCGCCATGGACGTCCCCGGGTGCCCGACGACGAGGATCGTCGCCGGCGCCGTCGCACGGGCCATGATCACAGGAGCGGCAGGTCGAGGAGCGAACGCCCGAGCCACGTCTTCAGCAGGTCGGTGGTGGGCGACATCACGTGGCTCGCGCGGGCGTCGCGGAGCGCCCGGCCGAGATCGCCGTCGCGCCCGTACCCGATCCCGCCGACGAGCGTCATGGCGTCGTTCGTCACGCGGACGACGGCGTCGGCGACCTCGGCCTTCGCCGCGAACAGCGCCGGTCGTGCTCGCGCGTCGCCGGCGTCGCCGAGCCGGGCCGCGTGGTGGACGAGCTGGCGCGTGCGCTCGACGATCGACCACAGCTCGCCGAGCCGGTGGGCCACGGTGTCGAACTGCCCGAGCTGGTCGGCCGTGTGGGTGTAGGTCCGACCGCGGAGCTGCTCGATGGCGGCCTCGAGCGCGGATCGGGCGATCCCGAGGTAGGTGCCGGCCATCGCCACGATGAAGTACGGCGCGACGATCTCGAAGACGAACCAGGTCTCGTCCCCCTCGGCACCGAGGAGGTTCGCCACCGGCACGGGCGCGTCGACGAGCTCGAGGCTCCGGGAGCTGTTGCCGCGCATCCCGAGCCCGTCCCACTCCCCCGACCAGGTGCTCCCGGGCGTGTCGGCGTCGAGGAGGAGGCACGAGAAGGTGCCAGGATCGAGCTCGCTGTCCTCGCGGACGACGGAGAGGACGTACGAGTCGGCGTGTCCCCCGCTGGTGACGAACGACTTCTGCCCGTTGACGGTGAGGTGATCGCCCTCGGGCCGGAAGGTCGTGCGCGGGAGGTAGAAGTGGATGCCCGTCCCGGGCTCGGAGAGCGCGAGCGTGGTGATGTGCTCCCCCGACGCGATCGGGACGAGGTAGCGCTCCCGCTGATCCGGGGTGGCGCTGGCCGCCACGAGCTTGGACCCGACGCAGTGCATGCCGTAGACGAGCCCGGTCGAGCCGCAGAACCGCCCCAGCTCCTCGGTGACGAGCGCGAGGGCGTACATGCCCTCGCCCCGGCCGCCGAGCTCGCGGTCGACGTGCAGCCCCAGGAGACCGGCTTCGCCGAGCGCCCCGAGGCTCTCGGTCGGCCACACCGCGCCGCGGTCCACCTCGGCCGCGCGCGGCGCGACCGTCGACCGGCCCACCTCGGCGGCGAGCGACTGCAGCTCCTGGAGCGATGGCGCCAGGTCGTGTCCCAACGGCATGTCCACCTCCGTCGTGGGCCGTCCGGAAGCGAGCACCCTACGTCAGCGCGCGACGCGGAACTGCGGGGAGGCCCGGTCGTTGAGCAGACCAGAGGTCCGCCCGCTCCGAACCCCTGGCCGCACGGACCGCCCCGCCCCCATCCGCCGAGGACCCGTCCCCCCATGACCCGAGCCATGACCCGAGTCGCCGGCCGTCCGCGCGTCCCCGCCCTGCTCTCGCTGCTCGTCGCGCTCGTGGCCGTCCTGCTCCCCGGCGCGCCCGCGGACGCGGCCGGCGGGGCGATCCGGCCAGGCGTCGAGCTCGTCACCGACGGGGCGCAGTGCACCGCGAACTTCATCTTCACGGACCGCACGGGCGCCCGGTTCATCGGGATGTCCGCGCACTGCGCCAGCGCCACGGACGGGACGACACCCGACGGCTGCCGCGAGCGCTCGCTCCCTCTCGGCACGGAGGTGCGGATCGACGGCGCGACCCGGCCCGGGACGCTCGCCTACTCGTCGTGGTCCACGATGCGGCGCGTCGGCGAGCGGGACCGCAGCACCTGCCTGTACAACGACTTCGCGCTCGTCCGCATCGACCCGGCCGACCACCGCCGCGTGAACCCGACCGTCCCCGTCTTCGGCGGCCCCACCGGCATCGCTGCCAGGTCCGCGGCGGGCGACCGGGTCTACAGCTACGGCAACTCCGGCCTCCGTCCGGGCGACCGACTCGACGCCAAGCGCGGCAGGAGCTACGGCACGACCGCGGACGGCTGGGCCACGCGCGTGTTCACCTTCACGCCGGGTATCCCCGGCGACTCCGGCAGCGGCTTCCTCGACGCCCAGGGCCGTGCCATCGGCGTGCTCAGCTCGCTCAGCATCTTCCCGGGGCCCGGCGACAACACGATCACGAACCTCGCCAAGGCGCTCGAGTACATGGAGCGCCACACGGCCCTGCGCGTCCACATGCCGGACGGCTGGCGGCCCTTCAGGGCCTAGCCTCGGGGCATGTCCGCCCAGATCCTGCTCCCTGACGCCGTCGACCGTGCGGGCGCCGTGCTCGCCGGCGGCGGGCTGGTGGCGTTCCCCACCGAGACCGTCTACGGCCTCGGTGCGGACGCGCTGTCCGGCGACGCCGTCGGTCGCATCTTCCGCGCGAAGGGCCGCCCCGCCGACAACCCGCTGATCGTGCACCTCGCCGACGCCGGCGACCTCGGGCGTGTCGCCGGTGCGGTCCCGTCGCTCGCGCGCCGGCTCGCCGCCGAGCACTGGCCGGGTCCGCTCACGCTGGTGCTCGAGGCGCACCCCGACGTCCCGTCGGTCACGACCGGCGGCCTGCGCACCGTGGCCGTCCGGGTGCCGGACCATCCGGTCGCCCGCGCCCTGATCACCGCCGCCGGCGTGCCGGTCGCGGCGCCGTCCGCGAACCGCTCCGGCCGCCCCTCCCCCACGACGGCCGCCCACGTCCTCGCCGACCTCGGCGACGCGGTCGACGTCGTGGTCGACGGCGGGGCGTGCCGGGTGGGCGTCGAATCGACCGTCGTCGACGCGCGCGGGGGCACGCCGGTGGTGCTGCGAGAGGGGAGCGTGACCCGGGAGATGCTCGGGCTGCGCGACGGCGGCCCCGCCGGCGAGCTCGAGGCGTCCCCCGGCACGCGCTACCGGCACTACGCCCCCACCTGCGACGTCGTCGTCGCCGACGCGACGGCGCTCCACGACGTGGTCACGCGGCACCTGCGGGCCGGGGCCCGTGTCGGGCTCGTGGCGTCCACGCGACGCCCCGTCCCGGACGGGGCCGAGTCGGTCGCGCGGTTCGGCGACGCGGCCGAGCTCGCGTCGCTCCTCTACCGCGCCCTGCGCGACGCGGAGGACGCCGGTGTCGACGTGCTCGTGGTCGAGGCGGTCGACGAGACCGACGTCGGACGTGCCGTGATGGACCGGTTGCGCCGCGCCGCGGCGGGCTGATGTCTCGTACGGTGGCGGCCGACGAGACCGGAGCACACCATGAGCGACGCAGGCGACGGCATCATCCGGGGGGACGCGAAGTACGACATCGAGGAGCGGAACGGCACCTGGGCGGTCGTGACCGCCGACGGCGAGGTCGTCTCCGAGCACGACCTCAAGGTCAACGCGATGTCGGAGCGCCAGCGCCTCCTCGAGTCCGAGGACCCGCAGGAGGGCGCCTACTCGGACAACGTCGG
>JAHWKB010000275.1 GCA_019348115.1 Actinomycetota bacterium
TCAACATGATGTGGAAGACGACCGAGCTCAAGTACGAGCCCAACCCGGTGCTCGAGCAGGCCATGGACACCCTGCTGATCCTCCACGCCGACCACGAGCAGAACTGCTCGACGACGGCGATGCGCACCATCGGCTCGTCCGACGCCGACCCGTACTCCGCGGCTGCCGGCGCGACGGCGGCCCTGTACGGACCGAAGCACGGCGGCGCGAACGAGGCCGTCCTCAAGATGCTGGAGGAGATCGGCTCGGTCGAGCAGGTGCCCGACTACATCGCGCGCGTCAAGAAGGGCGACTTCCGCCTGATGGGCTTCGGTCACCGCGTCTACAAGAACTACGACCCGCGGGCGAAGGTCATCCAGAAGCTCGCCCACGACGTGTTCGAGGTGACAGGCAAGAACCCGCTCATCGACATCGCGGTCGCGCTCGAGGAGGTCGCGCTCGAGGACGAGTTCTTCGTCGAGAAGAAGCTCTACCCCAACGTCGACTTCTACTCCGGGATCATCTACCAGGCGATGGGCTTCCCCGAGGAGATGTTCCCGGTGCTGTTCGCCATGGGTCGGATCCCCGGCTGGCTCGCGCAGTGGCAGGAGAACCTCGAGGACCCGGAGCAGGCGATCGCGCGGCCGCGCCAGATCTACGTCGGGCAGCGCGACCGCCGGTACACGCGCATCGCCGACCGGAGCTAGTCCCGGCCGCTCGCGTCCGGCAGCTCGGCGCGACCGCCGAGCTCGTCGGCGTCCTCGCCGTCACCGTCCCCCTCGCGCTCGCGGTCGACCTGGGAGCGCACCGCCTCGGCGACGGCCGGCGCCACGTCGGCGTTGAACACGCTCGGGATGATGTAGGTCGGGTGGAGCTCGTCGTCGCTGACGACGTGCGCGATGGCCCGCGCCGCCGCGACCTTCATCTCCTCGGTGATGTTGCGCGCACGTGCGTCGAGGGCGCCACGGAAGATGCCCGGGAACGCGAGCACGTTGTTGATCTGGTTGGGCTGGTCGCTGCGCCCGGTCGCGACGACCCTGGCGACGTCGCGCGCTCCGACGGGGTCGACCTCGGGGTCGGGGTTGGCCAGCGCGAAGACGATGGCGTCGTCGCGCATGCGACGCAGCTCCGCTGGCTCGAACAGGTCGGGTCCGGACACCCCGATGAACACGTCGGCGCCGTCGAGGACCTCGACCACGTCGCCGCGCCGGCCCTCCTGGTTGGTGTGCTCGGCGAGCCACGTCTTGGTGTCGTCGGCCTGCTCGTCGCCCGAGGCGAGGATGCCGTCGCGGTCGGCGATCACGAGGTCGCCGACCCCCTCCGCCATGAGCAGCTTCGCGATCGCGACCCCGGCCGCGCCGGCGCCGGTCATCGCCACCCGGACGTCTCCGATGGCCTTGTCCACGAGACGAAGCGCGTTGGTCAGCGCGGCCAGGACCACGATCGCGGTGCCGTGCTGGTCGTCGTGGAAGACGGGGATGTCGAGAGACTCGCGCAGCCGCTCCTCGATCTCGAAGCACTTGGGTGATGCGATGTCCTCGAGGTTGACGCCGCCGTAGACCGGTGCGAGCGCCTCGACGATCGAGATGATCTCCTCGGGGTCCTTGGTGTCGAGGCAGACCGGCCACGCGTCGACGCCCGCGAACTGCTTGAAGAGGACGGCCTTGCCCTCCATCACCGGCAGGGCCGCAGCCGGGCCGATGTCGCCGAGGCCGAGGACCGCCGACCCGTCGGTCACGATCGCGACCGTGTTGGCCTTGATCGTGAGCTTGCGCGCGTCCTCGGGCTGCTCGGCGATCGCCCGGCAGACCCGCGCCACGCCCGGGGTGTACGCCATCGAGAGGTCGTCACGGGTCTTCAGCGGCACCGTCGCCTGGACCTCGAGCTTGCCGCGCAGGTGCATCAGGAACGTGCGGTCGGAGACACGGTGGACGTCCGCGACGTCGAGCTCGTCGACCTGGTCCGTGATGCGGTTCGCGTGGTCCGAGTCGGCCGCGTTGACGGTGAGGTCGACGGTCAGCCGGCCGCCCGCGGTCTCGACGAAGTCCACCGCCGTGACCGCCCCCTCCGCCTCACCGATGGCGGTCGTCACCTGTCCGAGCGCCCGCGGATCGTCGGGATCGAGCCGCACGCGCATCGTGATCGAGTACGACGCGTTCGCCATGGTCATCCGCGTGCTCCTGCCGTCGGCCTGCCAGCGACGCTACCGACCGGCCGGTCGCCGGTCACCGGACGTCAGCGCCGCGTCGCCAGCGGCTCGCGTCGGCGTCCGCGCAGCGACAGCCCGGCCAGCAGCAGGAGCGCGAGCCCCAGCAGCGACGCCCCGCCGCCGGTCGCCGGCAGGGGACGCGGCCCGGGGGCCGGGCGCACCGGCGCCGGCGCCACCGGCTCGTCGAGCGTCCCCCCGACGTCGACGACCTGCTGGAAGGTGGGCCGGTTCTGCCAGTGGATCGCGGGAACGCCGACCACGCCGACCGCGACGTGCCGGATGTCGTCGTCGGCGACCTCGCGCCGCCACGCGTCGACGTCGGCGGTGCCGAACTCCTCCTCCAGGGCCGCGGCCGTCTCCGACAGCGACGTCCACAGCCGCTGGGCGCAGCGGTCAGGGTCGCCGTTGCCGCAGTAGGTCCGGCTGAACGGGTCGGTGACGTCGTCGCCGAGGACCTGACGGAGGTCCTTGTGCGGGTGCGCGTAGGCGTGGTCCTGGAACGCAGATCCGACGTGGCCGCGGAGGTTGCCGTCGCTGACCTCGAGCCCGAGCGCCTCGAAGGGATCGATCGGCTGGCCGGCCTCGAAGATGGCGTCGATCAGGCGCGACGAGTCGGGATGCTCGGGTGTGTCGCCCCACCAGGCGTCCATGATCGCGACCGCCTGCGCGTGCTCGTACTCGCCGTCGGCGTCGTGGTCCCGGCGGTGACCGAGGTCGTCGGCGGCCCAGGTGCGCAGGAGCTCCCACATCCGCCCGGCGCGGGGGTCGAGGCCAGCGGGCGGCGTCGCGCCCATGACCCGTTCGAGGAGCGGCATCAGCTCCTGGGCCCGGAGGTCGGTCGTGGCCGCGAGCGCGGTGATGTCCACCGCCTCGCCGAGCGACACCGGGCCCTCGGCGAGCTCCTCGCGCGTGCGCCGCTCGAGCAGCGACGACCGGTGGATGGGACCGAAGCCGAACGCGTCGTCGGAGACGCGGAAGCCGTGCGCCTCGCGGTTGTTCCACGAGATCAGGTAGCCGTCGT